>JALWLW010000131.1 GCA_027081065.1 Campylobacteraceae bacterium | reverse complement strand
TCTTTTACTGTAGAGATGCTTTTGATGGGGTTATTGCTATGAGTCGCATAGAAAAGTACAATGAAGACCCCTCTGTTGGCTTAGATACACGTATGGCAGGCGATATGAAGGAGCGTGAAGAGAAGGTAAAAAAAGAGGTTGTCATCCCTCCTTTTTCTAAGATAAAACTACCAGAACCAGCTTCTGTGCCTACCCCTCCATTTTGGGGAAGACGTGTACTGCAAAAAGAAGACCTTGACCTTGAGATGATATTTAACTGGGTGAACCAACGTACAGTCATTAAGTTTCACTGGGGTTACAAGTCTAAGGGCATGAGTAAAGAGGAGTACCAGAAACTCTTAGACAAAACAGTCTACCCTGCGTATGAACGTCTTAAACGTGAGTTTATAGAAAAAGGGTTGTTTGAACCTACCATCATTTATGGATACTACCCATGTAGAAGTGATGACCAAGATTTGTACATATTTGATGAAGAAGAGGGGTGGAATGTAGATGACAATGCAAGCAGAGCACCTTTTGATGAGGTAAAAGAAAAAGCCGTAGGAAAGTTCCATTTTCCAAGACAAGGACGTAAACCTCACCGTGCTTTAAGTGATTTTTTTCACCATGACAGACATGACATCATCCCCCTTACCTGTGTGAGTGCAGGCTCTAAGTTTTCAGCGTACGAAAAAGAGTTGTATGACGCAGGCAAATACCTAGAGTACAACATGGTACATGGCTTCTCTGTAGAACTTGCAGAAGCCCTAGCAGAAGTAGCCCACAAACAAATACGCCTAGACCTAAACATAGCAGACAACGAGGGTAGTTCACTACGTGATGTTCGCATGAACCGTTACCAAGGGGCTAGATACTCATTTGGTTACCCAGCCTGTCCAGACTTGGAGCAAAGTAGGTTGATATTTGACTTGTTAAAGCCTGAAGAGTTTGGCATAGAACTCTCTGAGACTTTTCAGATACACCCTGAGCAGAGTACTACGGCTTTGGTGGTGCATCACTCGAAGGCTACCTATTACGCGGTGTAATCGATGTTGAATATTCCAAGAATACCTACGTTAGATTCTTATAAAGATTGGCTTGAAAAAGCAGAATATGAGTTGAATAAATATGAAGAAACATCATCAGTTTATGATTTGTCAAATTGTTTTCTTTCATTAAATGCTTTGCCTGAATGGATTTTGAATTCTGAGCATGCAACTTCCGACCTAAAGGAATTGGCAGATTCAAAATTACAAATAATGAAGTTTGAGACATTAGATATTGAAAAAGTTAAAAATTATGATTTAAATCAGTTGCTTAGATTAGTAAGATTGTTTTGTAATCATGCAAAGCATAGTAAGGAGAAAGAGGGTTTTAAAAGAATCAGGTTGTATGATACTTCCCCTGTTTCTTTACCTATGAAATTTGAATATTTAACAATAGGTAATAATGAAGAAGATGGTGTAAAATCCATTGAGTTGTTAAAAACTATAATTAACTTTTGGAGAGAACATATAACTTAAACTCTAACTGTTGCATCTCTATTCGAGTATAAATAATAAATATATTTTAATTTTGACTCGTTACCACGTTTCACGTGGTAATGCATACTTCATTTCAATAAACAAATAAATCTCCAATTTTCAATAATATCGTATACGTATTTCCCACGCAAAGCATGGGAACAAGTCAAAATAAAATGTAGCATATTGACATATTATTTACCTCCACCATTCACCATATCAGAAATTATCCCTTTTTCTTTCGTAGCATCTGCAACCACCACACCTACTATATGAAGCGGCACAAAAACAAGTACCCCATAGAAAAATACAAACTCATGTACCTCTTTGATGTCATGGGCAAGCTCTTTACTCAGTCCTAGTGTTTCGTAAAAGTGTATGGTGAGTCCTGAGATGCTCATAAAGAGTA
>JALWLW010000130.1 GCA_027081065.1 Campylobacteraceae bacterium | reverse complement strand
AATATTTTTAAAATATCCCCATAAAAGAGATTTTCAAAAAATGGTTTTACAAAAGTAGCATTTCCTTTTCGTACCTCTTTGAGTATGTAGCTAACTTCATAGTTTTTACCCCAAAAAGCAACTTGTATCTCTTTAGTTAATCTTTCTGTCAACTTAATAGGTATAGGTTTTAATGTAATCTGATGTCGTCTAGGGTTTTCGGTAAAGGCTATCTTTTTGAGCAATACAAATGCAAAGTCAGGCACAGAGCCATTTCGTTTCCATCCTGTAACTGTGTCATAAGGTATATTACTCTTTTGGGCAAACTCTTTTTTTGTGATGTTGTGGTATTTTAGGGCTTGATCAAAAAGTTTTTGTTTGTTCATTTTTTACTCTTTTATTGTTGTATTGACAATATTATAGTATAAAATAACTATAAGAGTAAAATATATAATAAACCTAAACAACCACTACCTATAACAACTATCAAAATTTTATAAATATTATCTTCTGAAATATTTATACTATTTTTCCATTCAGTAAACTTTTTTCTATTTTCTTCTCGTTTTTTCTGTCTGATTCGATTATTTCGTTGTTGTTCCAAAACAAATAACTCTTTTCTTATTTTTACCATCAATAAGTAATCTTTATTATAAAAATAACACTTATAAAGTTCTTTAAAAATTGGGATTCGTCTTCTTGGGTATATACTCATTAATTGCTTATAAAGTTTAATTGCACTTTTATAATCTTTTTTCAACATATAAACTTTAGCTCCATTAAATTGTGCTAAAAAATTCTTTTTAATCTTCAAAGATTTTTCATAACAATGAATAGCTTTATCATACTCTTTATTTTCTCTATAAGTATTTCCTAAATTATTATAGACAATAAAATTACTTGAGTCTATTTCTATTGATTTTTTAAAGAAACTAATAGCCTTGACATATAACTTTTCTAGCACAAAAGCCAATCCCATAGCATTATATAAGCTTGCTTCCTTTGGATTTATTTCAATTGCTTTAGTATAATAGCTAATAGCCTCATTACTATTTTTTAGCATACGGTAGGCATCCCCAACATTGCGATAATACCATTCACATTTAGGATTTATCTTTATTGCTTTTTGATAAAAACCAATAGCATCTTCATAGTTCTTTTGTCTAAAAAATAAAATTCCCAAATTATTATAAATATTTTCATTATTAGAATTTATTGAAACTGCCTCTTTATAAATATCAAATGCTTCTTGATAATTTGGTGGTCTCTTATCACGATAACAGTTCGCCATATTAATATAAGCCCATTCATTATGAGGATTTAATCCGATTGCTTTATGATATAACTCTATTGCAATTTCATATTTTCTCTTTTCATAAAACATTACTGCAAGGTCTATATAAGTTCCTTCTTTTGGTTTAATTTCTATAGATTTTTTATAAAATTTAAAAGCCTTATCATACTTTCCAATTCTATAATAAGTAGCCCCCCATATTATTAAAAACTGTATCACTATTTGGATTAATCCTAGACGCTAATTTATAATATTCTAAAGCTTTTTCATATTTTTCTTCATATACATATGTATTTCCTATTAAAAGATAAAAAAAGTCTTCATCATCTATATCTTTAGAGATTGCCTCTATATAAACTTTTCTAGTTTTCTCATACTCTTCTTTATGTTGATAAGTTTGTCCCAAAAAGAAATAAATTTGAAATAAATCTTGTTGTTTTTTATATTTACCTAATAAAGGTTCTAAAAAAGTTACAGTATAAACTCCTTCTTCACTTATACCTTTAGAAACATAAGCTGAACACTCTTGATATAATTCAATGCTCATACGAGATAAAGCATTTTGAACCTCTTCTTCTATTTTTTCAATTGTTTGTTTAATAAAATTTTCATCAAAGGTATTAAAACCTTTACATAAAGATATTTTTTCTTTATATGGTGTGAAAATTGCTCCTAAAAAAGATTCGATAAAAGCTTTTCTATCTCTATGAAAATCAGATTCAAAGTTATGCTTCATCATCATACTATGATAACAAATATCAAATTTACGATTTAAAACATCTGTTTTGTTCACTTCATAAAACTTTTTTAATTTTTGATGAATATTTTGTACTTCTTTATTATCATACCAACTACTTAAACTATTTTCTTTCAATTCTTTTTTAGCAAATGCTTCAATTGCATTATATACATCATCATGAAGTGTATAGGAATATCGTTCCTTACCTTTTCCACTATAAGCTAACCCAACATTAACTAATGAATCAAAAACTCCTTTATCTTCAAAAAGGATAGGTTCTATTTCAATATTTAAATCTCTAGGAACAACCAATTTCCAAATATCTTCTATTTGAGTATGAGTTAAGATTCTTTTTGTTAAATAATAAATTAAACCACAATCTTTATCTTCTAAAAAAACTTTTTGCATTTCATCATAATCAAACTCATTCCAACTTTTATATTCACTTGCTACTGTAATCAGCAGATAAATAAGTAAAGCATTACCGTTGGTAAGTTCCTCAATTTGAGACAACTGTTTTTCTGTAGGTTGTTCTAAGTTAGATTTTTTAATATAACATTTTATATCTTCTATGGAAAATTTATCTATAGTTAACTCTTTAACCTCTGCTAAATCTAAAAACTGTTTTTGAGTTCTATCCTCTTTAACATCAGAGATATGATTTCGTCCTGCAATAAGAAAAGTACTTTTAGGAAGAAAAAAATAGACCAAGTTTTTATTTTTTTCAAAAGTATCAACAATAAAAACTCCATGTTCTAAAAAATCTTTATTTAATGCTTCCAATAATTCATATTCTCCAAAAGAGTTTTTTTCACCATTCTCTTTTTTTACAAATATTTCGTCTAATATATTTTCAAATTTTTGACAGTTATAAACTGTTACTTTGTTTCTATCTAAAAATAGGTCAATAGCGTTAATCTCTACCCTATCATTAAGATGAATAAATATTGTTAGTCTATTAGTTTGACTAAATTTTTTAAGAAGTGTACTTTTCCCTGCCCCACCTTGTGCATGAATAAAAAGTACAGAACTCTTTTTTTGAGATATTTCAGAGGAGACAAGAGTATCAATATTTCGGTCAATGTAAAGTTCATTTGATTTCTTAATATGAAAAAATGAAGATTTTTCTTCTTTTTGTCTCTATAATTTTAACTCTGATTTACTTATATGAGAAGAAATACTATTATCTTTATAAACCTTCTCAAACTCCCCAACAACCTCAGAAGAAGCCATACGAATATCTTCACCAATTCGGTAATATGTTGTTCCTTTTTTATCAACATATTCACCTCTTTTATTTTTAAGTTTCAAATCTTTTGACAAAGAGATAAGTGAGCCACGAGGAGGAATAAAGATAACCAATACCTCATCTACAAGCTCCATATCTAAGGCTAAAAATTCAGGTTGTGCATAGTTGTTTAACCATTGAAGTAACTCTTTTTTAAACTTTTCAAGAGAATAATTTTTAGCTAAATTATTAATATCAAATTCACAAATCTCTTTTGTTTTATCATCTACACCAATAATTAAATATGCTGTCTTTTTTGTAGAATATATATCCCCATTTACTAATGAAAATATATCTTTTAACAACTCATTCTTTTTTAAAGTGATTATTTCTTGAAGCTCTTGTCTCTTATTTTTATCTTCAATATTATCCAATAGTTTAACATTCCACAGTTCTCGTTTAAAATCTACTTTTGCATTTTCCCATTGGTCAATGAGACTGTTTAACTCTTCCCTTGTCATTCAACACTCCCTATTTTTCTCTTAAATATATTATAGCGAGATTTTAAGCCTTTCGGCGAAAGTTTATTTTATGCAGATTTACATTAATGGTGCGTTGGAAAACAGCACCCTACGAATCAAAAATAAAGAGAAAACAACCAAGAAAAGAAGCTTAAACCTACTTCTTCCCTTCACCCTCACTCGTCACCACAGAAAATGAAATCTCAGATATCTCTTTATGTTTTTTTATAAAACTGTTAAGTTCGTCCAGTGTCATAGCTTCTATTTTTTTCAAATCTTCTGCCGATGAACCCAATGGTCTCTCTGCGTAATACTCTTGAAAAGCTCGTCCAAGTCTTTGTGATAGGGTCTCATTTCTTAAAGGCTCTGAACCTAGCAGAAACTGCTGTGCAGAGTGTAACTCTTCGGCTGTTACACCTTTGTCTAAAAATAGTTGAACTACATCTTTTACTGCTTTTACTGCTTCGTCACCTGACTCTACTTTGGTCTGTAGATAACCTGAGAAGTATGAGTGTGTTTTGTTTATGTTAAAACGGCTATATGCAGAGTAAGCTAGACCTTTTTTAACTCTTATCTCTTCCATTAGGCGTGAACCAAAACCAGAACTACCTAAAATAAACGATGCTACTTGGCTAAGGTATCGCTCTTTTGAGTCGTAAGGTACAGCTAAAGGGGCTCCAAAATAGACATAAGCTTGTTCACTTTTTACTATGCTCTTTTTTATCTGCTTAGTTCCTACAGCTTTCATAGGTTTTATATCTTCACTTTTTACATGAGGAAGTTCTAAAAGTACTTGCCCAGCTAACTTAAATGCCTCTTCCATACCGATATCACCACCCATAACTACTATGGCATTTTCTAAACCTAAATGTTCAGCAATATGTTTTTTAATATCTGCTAGTTCAATAGCATTAACACTCTCAACCGTTCCTAAACTGGCTTTTGCCAAAGGTGTATTTGGGAAAATCATAGATTTCATTTTTAAAGATGATATATAGTCAAAATCACTCTCTTTTCTTTTTAGTGAACCTATGGTTTGTGTCTTTATTTTCTTTAATGTTTCATCACTATAGTTAGGGTCTTTTAAAAGCTCTTTTAGTAACTCTATACCTTTTGGAAACTCACTCTTTAAAGAGCCAAGCTCTATGACAAAGGTCTCTTTTCCAGCATGTGCTGAAAGTCCTATGGCTCTGCTCTCTAGCTTTGTAGAGAAGCCTGCACTTCCATCTTTTTTCGTTCCCTCATTTAAAAGTTTAGATGTTAATTTTACTAAACCATCTTTACTATCAGTTAATGAGCCAGAGTTTTTAAATATGAGTTGCATTGAAATAATAGGTAAGTTTTTATCCTCTTCAAATATAAAAGGTACCTCTGCATTATTTATTTTTATGGGGTTGACGGTTGCACTCATTAATATTCCTTGTATTGTTATTAGTAAAATTATTATTTTTTTCATCTCTTAAAACCTCTCTAAAATCTCATAAGCTGTATTACGCTTTGCAGGGTGTTCACCTACATCACGAATAAGCTCTATCATCTCTTTTTGGTTCATGGAGTTGGCTGCTCCTGCTGCTGAGACAACGTTTTCTTCCATCATGGTTGAGCCTAAATCATTGGCTCCAAATTTTAAAGCCATTTGACCGATATAGCTTCCTTGTGTAACCCAAGAACTTTGAATATTGGGAACATTATCTAAAAAAAGTCGTGCTACAGCTAAATAGCGTAAATATTGGTTAGGTGTTGTCTTTGTAATAGTTGGAAGTTCACGTTTAAGTTGTGTATGGTCACTTTGGTAACTCCACATAATAAAGGCTCTAAACCCACCTGTTTCGTCTTGCAGTCTACGAACATGGTCAAAATGCTCCACTATCTCACGTGTGGTCTCCACCGTTCCATACATCATGGTAGCAGTTGATTTAACACCCAATTTATGAGCTTGTCTATGTACCTCTAACCAATTATCTTTGTCATGCTTTTTAGGAGCAATGATATCGCGAACCCTGTCCGAGAGTATCTCTGCCCCTGCCCCAGGAATAGAGCTTAAGCCTTTTGCTTGTAAACGAGCCAATACCTCTGAAATAGAGATATGTGAACGATTCGCTATATAATCTATCTCAATAGAAGAGAAGCCATGAATGGTTACTTGTGGATACTTTTTAGAGATATGTTCTACTAAGTCCTCATACCACTCAATTTGAAGTTTTGGGTGAACCCCACCTTGAAAAAGAATCTGTGTTCCACCAATGGCAATGAGTTCATCTATCTTTTCATCTATCTCATCAAAGGTTAGTATGTAAGCATCTTCTTTTTTCTCATGAGTATAAAAGGCACAAAACTTACAGTCAACCCAACAGATGTTGGTGTAGTTAATGTTTCTATCAACCACAAAGGTAGTTACACCTTTTGGATGTAACTTCTTTTTCATCTCAGTTGCCATACGTCCAAGTGTTTTTAGGTCTGCGTTTTCTATGAGGTCAATAGCTTCATCTACGGTCATTTGTTTGTTATTTAAGGCACTCATTTTTATCCTTATTTCATAATCCGTGATTATACTATGCTAAGGTTAAAATTTCTATTTTGTTTAAATGATGTTTTCTAACTTTCAGGAGGTTCGGCATTCATTATTATCTTTATTACATAATTCGTGATTATCCTCAAGAATTACTTTATATCTAAATAATAAGCAAATAAATTATACTATTATTATAAAATAACAAGAAAGATTATAGAGGTTATACATTATTAATAATATAACAAAAAATTCCCTAACTCTATTGTATGTTGAAGATTGTCATAAAACTAAAGAGACCATAGGTTTGATATTTAAAGAGTTTTTTGACACTGTTATTACCTCTTCTAATGGAGAAGATGGATTAAATAAGTTTAAAAAAAATAAAATAGACATCGTTATCACCGATATAAATATACCCAAACTCAATGGTATAGATATGATAAAAAAAATAAGAGATATAAGTCATGATGTCTCTATCGTCGTTATTTCTGCATACAATGATACAAACTATTTAACAGAGAGTATTAAATGTCAAGTACAAGGTTATCTTTTTAAACCTATCAACAGAAAAGAGTTTAAAGCGACACTAGATAAACTTAAAAATCAAATCATAGAGAAAAAAAATCAACTTGCTAGAACACGCCTATTAGAAGATTATCAAAGAGTGATTGATAACTGTTCCATTATTTCAAAAACTGATACTAAAGGTATTATTACTTATGTAAATGATGAGTTTTGTAAGGTATCAGGGTATAGTAGAAATGAGCTAATAGGAAAGAATCATAATATTATTAGAGACCCAAATGAACCATCCATAGTTTTTGAAAAGATGTGGAAGAGAATAAAAGCTAAAGAAATCTGGCAAGGTATTATTAAAAACAGAACCAAAAATGGTGAACTTTATTATGTTAAAACTACTATAAAACCTATTATTCGTACGGATGGAGAAATTGAAGAATTTATAGCATCAAGAACACTTATTACAGATATTATAAATCCTAAACAACAACTTTATGATTTTATAAATCCTATGAGTGAATCTATAGTGATTTTAATAAAAATAGAAGATTTTAAATATATTGATGGATATAATCAAGAAAATTTAAAAGATAAGATGCAAAGAGATTTTGCACATAAACTTTTTGACATGGTACCAAAAGAGTGTGATTTTTTTAAAATATATCTCTTAGATAATGGAGAATTTGCTATTGCAAAAAATCAAATTAAGTCTGATAATATTTGTTGTGTAAATGGTAAATGTTCCCATATTGAAACCATTATAAATAAAATAAAAGATTTTCAAAATAAAATTAATAAAGCAAAAATAAATATTGGATATATCGATTATGATTTATCTATTATTATTAGTCTGGCATATGGTAAAAATGCTTTAGAAGATGCAAAACTTGGTATAAAAAATCTACTTCAATCTAAACAAAGTTTTATCATAGCTAATGGACTTTCAAAAAAGAACCAAGATAAATCTCTATCTAGAATAAAAACATTTAAAATGATAAGAAGTGCTATAGATTCATACAATATTGTCTCTCATTTTCAACCTATTGTTAATAACAAAACCATGCAAATAGAGAAATATGAGTCACTAGTCAGACTAATTGATAAAGATAAAAATATATTACCTCCATATTTCTTTCTAAACACTTCTAAAAAAGGAAAATACTATACAGAAATTACCTCTATCGTTTTAAAAAACTCTTTTAAAGCACTAAATAAAACTGATGCTAATATATCTATAAATCTCTCTGCATCTGATATTGAACTAGAAGAGACCAGAGTGAAATTTATCAATTTACTTAGAACAAATCAAGATAATGCAAAACGAATAATATTAGAGTTAACAGAAGATGAAAATATCAATGACTTTAAAACTATCAAGCAATTTATAGATGATATTAAACCTTTAGGAGTAAAAATAGCTATTGATGATTTTGGAGTAGGATATTCATGTTTTGAAAGGGTATTGGACTATACTCCAGATATTCTAAAAATAGATGGAAGACTTATAAAAAACATAAATGAAAGTGATTTATCATACTCTATTGTTGAATCAATTGTCTCTTTTTCTCAAAAGGAAAAACTACAAACCATTGCTGAATTTGTAGAGAGTGAAGAGATATACAATACAATATCTAAAATGGGTGTTGACTACTCACAAGGATACTATTTTGGGAAACCTGATATCTTATAAAAGATATTTTACTTAATTATTTTGATAAATTATACTCCTTCAAATACCAATAATAGATGTTATACCCATACCCAGCAGAAAAAAACCCATCTTCATTAAAAAATTTAATGGTAGAAGGAACAGAGTTTTGTCCTACTAGAAGATGAGTTTTCGTACCTCTATTTACATTAAAAAGTTGTAAATCATTATTTTCATTGGCAGAGTAAACCCCAATGTTGCCACTTGGGCTAAGAGCAACACAATAGACTAAAAAGTTACTTTTTAAATAATAGGGCTTTGCATCTTTTGGGTAAACCCCTACTCTTCGGTCTTGTCCTGCTGTAATAATATTACCATTTTTATAGTCTAGTTTATAGATATTATCAAGATTTAAAGGTTTTGGTTGTTTTAAAATTTTTCCTGTTTTTACATCCATAATAGTTACTTGCCCACTCTCACTAGCCGTGACAAAACTCTTCTTATCTTCACTTAGAACCATGTCTGAAAATGTACTCTGCTCAACTTGATTGCTATAAGTTCTGTAGCCCTCACCTAAAGCGTAGTTGGCTACTTCA
>JALWLW010000129.1 GCA_027081065.1 Campylobacteraceae bacterium | reverse complement strand
CTCTGCTAAAGACCATGTCCCATCTTCATTATTGGTTGCATCATATTTCGTACCATTTATTTCTATAGAGACCGTATACTTTGAAGTATCATTATCATCATTACCACTTGGTAAATTTCCACTTAATGCAGGTGAACTGTTAGCTGTTGTAATAGCATTAATAGTTGAATTGGTTGCTGGGGGAGTAGTGTCTTTAACAAAAGTAGATGGATTGCTTTCAGACACAGTTTCTACTATATTTTCTTCTATTTCATTATTTGAATCATTATTAGTAGAATTGTTAATCGAGGAAATATTTGCTTCAGTCTCACTCGAAGGTACAACTAAGCTTTCTGTATTCTCCTCTAATGTAGAAGATTTTTTTATTTCTGTCGTATCATTACAAGATAACAATAGAAAACTTAATAGAATGAGTCGAAAAATAGTAGAAATAGTCATTAATTAACCTTAAAATAAATTTAAATATTTTACCTAAATAACCTTTAAAAAATTGACTCCAACAGCCTATAATCAACATTTAGCTAGAATTCGACCATTATTTAAACTAAGGATATATATGGGACTCAGTATCGGACTTGTAGGATTACCAAACGTTGGTAAATCAACCACATTTAACGCCCTAACCAAAGCACAAAATGCAGAAAGTGCCAACTACCCTTTTTGTACCATTGAACCCAACAAAGCAGTTGTACCTGTACCAGACAGTAGAATTGATGAACTGGTCAAAATTGTTAAACCTGAAAAAGTTCAGTACTCTACTTTAGACTTTGTAGATATCGCAGGTCTTGTCAAAGGTGCTTCTAAAGGTGAAGGACTGGGTAACAAATTTCTCTCTAATATTCGTGAAACAGAAGTTATTTTACACATTGTACGATGTTTTGAAGATCCAAATGTTGTTCATGTTGAAGGTAGCATTGACCCTATTCGTGATGTTGAGATTATTGAACAAGAGCTTCTTTTTGCAGACCTTGATGCAGTTGAGAAACGTATTAAACTTCTTGACAAAAAAGCAAGAGGAAATGACAAAAGTGCCAAAGCTCAACTTGCAATAGCTGAAGCACTTTTAGAGCATATCTCAGAGAATAATCCTGTTTCTACTTTTGAAGATGTGGAAAGCGATGAATTTATTGAGATGAACAAAGATTTACGTCTTTTAACCTCCAAAGAGATTATGTATGGTGCAAATGTAGATGAAGATGGTCTTGAAGAGGACAATGAGTTTGTAGTAAAACTAAAAGCCTATGCAAATGAGCGAAATTCAGAGGTCATTAAACTTTGTGCAAAAATGGAAGAAGAGATGGTTGACTTTGACGATGCTGAACGTGATGAGATGTTGGCTGACCTTGGTGTAACCGAGAGTGGACTCCAACAAATTATCCATAAAGGTTTTGAAAAGCTTGGTCTTCAGTCATACTTTACAGCTGGAGTTAAAGAGGTACGTGCATGGACGATTCGTCAAGGAACAACTGCGCCTAAAGCTGCAGCTGTTATTCATAATGACTTTGAAAAAGGTTTTATTCGAGCAGAAGTTATTGCTTATGAAGACTTTATAGCGTTTGGTGGTGAGAGTGGAGCTAAAGAGGCTGGGAAAAACCGTCTTGAAGGTAAAGATTACATCGTCCAAGATGGCGATGTAATGCATTTTAGATTTAATGTTTAAAAAATAAAGAGCAAAGCAAAATTGCTTAGCTCTTTATTAAAAAGTATAGTTTACACCTAAAGCCACAACAGGATAAAATTTAACTTTTTCCAAGTCATCATTAATTTTTTTCTCTTCTTGTACAATATCATTTTCAATTTCATTCACTATTGTATCCGATGCACCAACAGCTGTTAAGTTTGCTGTTCCACTACCATGATACAAAACTCCTAAATCAAAAATAACTCCCCAACCTTTTTCATGAGTATTGTTACCCCAACCTAAGCCAAGATAAGGAGCAATAGTATTAAATGAAATTTCTGAATCTAAACTTCCTAACTCATTTATTGTATATTCTTGACCATTAATATCAACAGTTGTCCCAGCAGAAGGCTTACTACTCCCTGTAAATCCATTACCATTATAGTAGACACCACTTGAAAACCTAAAGTTATTGATAAAGGGATAATAATCTACAAGTAATCCTGCTGTAAAAAGAGTAAAGTCTCCTTCAAAGTCAATACCATCTGAACTCTCAGTTACACCATAAGTTGCCCCATTCATATTAAACCTTGTCGAGATTATTTCACTAATAGGTGTGGAGATATCAACTCCCACACCTAAAGTACTAACTTTGAGTGCTAGATTTATCTCCCTTGACTCATCAGCAAAAAGTACAGATGAAGATAAAATAAATAAAGATGTTATTATTCTTTTCATTAATTTTCCTTTGTAAAAAATATATTACTAAGTATAAATTAAAACCAATATTAACTTGACTATTAACTAAAAAATTTAAAATACTAATTAATAATATAATCTTATAGTAACAAAAAATAGATTTAAAAGCTTATCGCTCTTTTTATTTTAGATACGTTATGATTCGACTCTAAAAAGGTTCTTTATGAAAAAAACATTACTTATTTTACTCCTCTTACTTCTTTCTACCTCTTTTCTTATTTGGCATGACAAAGGCAATGAATATTTAAAACCCTATATCGCAACTTATCTTGAATCTCAATTTAAACAAGATATCTCTATTGAAGTAGAACATCTTAAAATTGATTATGGTTATGTTGAGTTAACAGCTATACTCAATGGGTTAACTAAAGTTGAAAGCCAAGGAGAAGTTTCTCTTCTGTCTAAAGTACTTGATATAGATTATCATCTAAAATCTGAAGGCTTTAGTAACAAAAAAATTAAGTTTAACAATAAAATAGATATTAATGGTACAGTCATCGGCACATTTGATAATATGGAGATAGAAGGAGAAGGTAAAACGCTTCAATCTCGTATCTATTATGCCTTAACCCTAAAAAATAAAGTCATTAAAAATATCAATGTAGACCTTAACAGAGCTGATATCTCAGAGCTTTTGCTACTCTTTGGTCAACCTACTTATGCCAAGGGTAAAGTTGATATTGAGATTAAAATTCCAGACTTAGAGACCATCGGAACAAAAGGAAAAGCAAAAGTAATTTTGCATAAAACTATGCTAAATGAAAAGCTATTCAAAGAAAAATTACAAATAGACTTACCTCAAAATACAACATTAACAGCCACATTAAATTCTAAAGTTCATGCTGAAATATTTGAGATGGAAGGACATGTTAAAAGTAATTTACTTTGGCTACAACTCTCAAAAGCAACCTATAATATCAACTCTAAAATTTTTAATACCAACTATCGACTTTTTGCAGCCCAACTCCCTAAACTTAAATTTTTAACTCAACATAAATTAAGAGGTCAATTTCAAGTAGATGGTTCACTAAATATCTCTAAAGAAAAGCTTTTACTCAAAGGAAAAAGTACAGAATTAGGTGGAGAAATAAACTTTGAATATAATGGTCAAACATTAAACACACAACTTAATAATGTCAAAATCTCTAAACTCTTATATATGCTCAATGAAAAGCCCTATGCCACAGGAGAGATTTTAGCAAACCTTAAATTAGATGATATAAAAGAACCCAAAGGTACTTATAACTTAAAAACAAATAATGCCAAGACTCTACACAGTACATGGAGTAAAGAGATTGCTTTCTTATTTAAAAGTAAAGGAACAATTGCTTCAAAAGTACTCAAAAGTGAAAACTCACTCGATTCTGAAATATTACAATATCACTCTTCAGATGTCCATTATGACTTAACAACAAAAAAACTAAGCAGTTCATATAAAATTAACCTACCCAATCTATCTAAACTAAGTACATTAGCTCATAGAAACTTACAAGGGAAGCTGAACTTTAAGGGTACGCTCAATTATGACAAAATAGTGACTTTGACAGGAGTAACCAATGACCTTGGTGGAGAACTTAACTTTAAACTTCAAAAGAACATCATTAATGCTAATCTTCAAAGTCTCTCTGCAGAAAAACTCATCTATATGCTCTCTTACCCCAAGGTCTTTAAGGGAGATATTGTTGGTGAATTTAATTATGATTTACAAAGTCAGCAAGGCTCGTTCATTTCAAAACTTAACAAAGCACAGCTTCTAAGTAATAAATTAACCCTCTTTATTCAACAAATCAGAGGCATTGACTTAACAAAAGAACGTTATACCCAAACGCATTTCAATGCACTATTAAATAAAAATATCATCAACATTGACTTTAAGGCACAAAGTAAACTGGTTTTACTAGCTATTCCTTCTGGAGAGATTAACAAGAGTAAAAATAGCATTAATGCAAATTATAAAGTAGTGGTCGAAAACAAAGACATCGCTGGAACAATCAAAGGAGATATCTATAACCCAACCATCAATATTAACTCTTCTAACTATTTGGAAAATAAAGTCATTGATATTATTAAAGAAAATATTCCAGAACAGACCTTGAAAGATTTAGGACTAGATAAGATTAAAACAGAAGATATTAAAAACAGAGTTCAAAACTTATTAGATAACTTATTTAAGTAACTTTTTGCTGTATAATATACATCAAGGAAAACAATGCACTTAATTACTAAAAATATCATGACCTTTGGTCTTATCTTAATCTTTAATGCTTGTGGTGGAGAAGAACGATCTTCTTCAACCCAAGAAACAACAGCTGATTCACTTGCAGTTACAACCCCTATAAGTTCACCTACAACAGGAACAAATGGAGATGAACCTTTTGCTTTAGCTAATACAGAAGAGATTAGCGAAACACAATACTTTAGAGTTCTTTCACCAAAAACATGTACTCAAAAAAATCAAAATAGATTCATCTATCAGGTAATGCACGACTCCTACCTATGGGCAAATAATGTTCCAGAACTAGACTATACTGATGCAAGATATAACTCTTCAGAAGAGATGTTAACAGCTTTAAAAAGTAGTAAAGACAAATTTTGATGCACAAACAGCTCAAAGCTTTTTTGAAGAAGGGAAAAACAATGATTTTGGAATGGGACTAACCGTAGAACTACTTAACTCTAACATCTATGTATTAACAGTCACTTATATTTATCCAAATTCTCCAGCTGATACCCTAGGGGTTAAGCGAGGTGATATGATTAAACTAGTCAATAATAAAAGTATTACCAGAGAGAGTATTAATGAAATTGTAGAGATATTGACAAACCAAGAAACAGTTAATTTTACTTTTTTAAATCAAGATAATAGTACCTTTATTAGAAGTATTAGTAAAAAAAGCTATGCAATCAAAACAATTTTATATAACAATATTTTCACTAACACCCAACAAAATAAAAAAATTGGCTACATGGTATTTCAAGACTTTATAGAAAATGCTAATGTTAATGAATTGATTTTGGATTTAAGATACAATGGAGGAGGTGCTATTTCTGTTGCCAATCATCTCTCTTCACTCATTGGAGGTACAAATGTTTCTGAAAATGTTTTCAATTATGTCAAATTTAATGATAGATATTCAAAATATAATGAAACCAGTTATTTTGAGTCATTTAATACAAATGCCCTTAATTTAAATAGAATTTTTGTCATTACTACCCCCTCTACCTGTTCCTCTAGTGAACTGGTCATCTCTTCCTTACGTGCTTCAGCAAATAATGTTGAAGTTATTCAAATTGGAGATACCACCTGTGGTAAACCTTACGGATTTGCTGGGTCAGGAAGATTTTGTGATCAAGCCTTATTTGCGATTAACATAGAGAGTCAAAATGGAGATGGCATAGGTAATTATGTAAATGGATTAACCCCTACTTGTAGAGCTGACGACAATTACCATAGAGCCTTTGGAGATACAAGTGAAAACTCTTTAAGCCAAGCACTTAATTATATTTCAACTGGACAATGTAGTAGCACAAATAAACAACAAAAAATAAAACCAAAAAGTGACTTACAACTACCAATAGATGGATTTAAAAGGATTAAGAGTGCCTATTAAAATTCTCTTACTTATCTTTAGTCTCTTCTTCACTGCTTGTAGCCTTAATTCTAAAGTACAACCTTATACTTTAGATAAAGAGAGAAGTGATGCTTGTAAAAATGAGCTCAAACAAACAATTAGCTCATTAATCGATGCTCGGAATCTAAGCATTTCAGAAGATATTTTTTCAACAACATCTTTGCTCTACCTAAACAATCAAAAAAATGGAATTTTAATAAAATCTCCCATTATTAATGACTTAAAAGGAAGAAAAACACTCATGCTATATAAAAAAGATAATAAATTATATATTGGTCTCATTAACCAAAAGAAGGAAATTTTAAAAGCTAAAAAACTACAAAAATGCCTTTGTAGTTTTTAGTTTGAGACAGTAGAACAAGCGACTTGATGTTCTAAAACCACATCATCAGTCGCCACAACTCCTAATTTATTACTATAGTAAAAACACGCTTCATACTCTTCATCTTCATTATAAAGAATTTTATAATAACCCTTAGAAATTGCCATACGATTTTTACCCATACGGCTAGAACGTTGTCCATATTTTACAACATTGACAACATCTAGCTCACCCAATTCCTCTGCTTTATCACGTACATAACGTTCTAGTTTAGCCCAAGAACGTCTGTTCACTTGAGGAGCTTGTGGAATAATATTTGCCAAAGTATAAACTGCATGTAAACTCTCCTGCGACCAGTCAAAAGCAGCATCTGGAGCCATATGTCCTTTGTCGTAACCAGAATTAGTATAATCTGTTGAACTAATTCTGTCTTTTGATTTTAATAATTTTTCAACATAAAAAGAGGGACGTTCCTCTATGTTTACTTCATTCATAAGGTCACCTAAGAGCGTATATGAAACTGCTTTAACTGCCTTTTTCTTATAGTCATAACACATCACAATAAATTCATTGTCTATAATTTGACTACAATTAGTTTCATTAATAAACTTTTCTTTATAACTTATTGCTCCTTCACTTACAACAGTTTCTGTAGTATTACTCTCATTTACTCCTCTATATTCACTACCACAAGCCATAAAAAACAGTGGTAATAAAAATAAAAAACTACGCATGATAATTGGGACTCTCTTTAGTAATAGTAACATCATGTACATGACTTTCAGCAAGTCCTGCAGAGGTAATCTCCACAAACTCAGCTTTTTCCCAAAATGTTTTAATATCTTTTGAACCACAGTAACCCATAGAAGCTCTAAGTCCTCCAATCATTTGATGCACTACTGATGCAATTTTACCACGGTATGGTACACGTCCTTCGATTCCCTCAGGAACAAGCTTATCAGCTGCTGTTCCCTCTTGGAAATAACGGTCAGTACTTCCTTTGGTCATTGCTCCAATACTTCCCATTCCACGGTACTCTTTAAATTGTCTACCATTAAACAAAATCATCTCTCCTGGTGCTTCATAAGTACCTGCTAATGCTGAACCTAACATAATAGAACTAGCCCCCACAGCTAAGGCTTTAGAGACATCTCCTGAAAAACGAATGCCTCCATCAGCAATAACAGGAACACCTAATGGGTTGGCTACTAAAGCTACCTCATCAATTGCAGAAATTTGAGGAACACCTACGCCTGTTACAATTCTAGTAGTACAAATAGACCCCGGTCCAATTCCTACCTTTACAGCATCAGCTCCAGCTTCTATTAGATCTTTAGCAGCAGCCCCACTCGCTATATTCCCAGCAATAACATCGACATCTAACTTTGACTTTATCTCTTTTAGCGTATCCATAATACCTTGCGAATGCCCATGAGCTGAGTCAAGTACAATAACATCTACCCCTGCTTCTACCAGTGCTGTCGCACGGTCAATTTGCCCTACACCAATGGCTGCTCCTACTCTTAGTCTTCCATGCTCATCTTTATTAGCATTGGGAAACTGCTCTTTTTTCTCGATGTCTTTAATAGTTACAAGCCCTTGAAGTCTGTTTTCATCATCCACAATAGGAAGCTTTTCTATCTTATGTTCTTGAAGTACTTTTGCAGCTTCTTCAAGCGTAATTCCTGGCTTTGCTGTAACCAGTGGCATTTTTGTCATAACATCTTTTACAAAAGCTGACATATCGGTAATAAAACGCATATCACGATTGGTAATAATTCCTAAAAGAACCATCTTCTCATCAACAACAGGAACACCTGAAATTTTATATTCACCCATCAAATAGTCAGCATCACCAACTGTTTTGTCTGCTGCGATGTACACCGGATCGATAATAATACCACTCTCAGACTTTTTAACTTTTTCAACTTGTCTGGCTTGAGTCTTAATATCCATATTCTTATGAATAATCCCAATCCCTCCTAAATGTGCCATAGCAATCGCAGCTTTAAACTCTGTTACAGTATCCATTGCAGCTGATACCAAAGGAGTGTTAAGTGTTACACGTTTGGTAAGATTGGTTTTAATACAAACTTCTTTAGGAAGAACTGTAGAGTGTTGAGGGACTAATAATAAATCCTCAAATGTAAATGCTTTTTTCTTAATGTTCATAATATTCCTTTATTTCGTGTAATTTACGGCTCTCTCAAGGCTTAATGCCCCATCAAACACAGCTTGTTCATCAAATGCTTTTCCAATAAGTTGTAAACCAATTGGCATTCCCTTGGCATCTTTTGCCACAGGTAAAGAAAGAGCTGGTAATCCAGCTAAATTTATGGCAATGGTATACATGTCACTTTTATACATCTCCAAAGGATCATGACTCGCCCCAATTTTAGGTGCAACTGTTGGAGCAACTGGCGACAAAATTAAATCTGCCTCTTCAAAAATCTTATTAAACTCATCTCTAATAAGATGTCTTACCTTTTGAGCTTTAACATAGTAAGCATCATAATAACCAGCAGAAAGCACAAAATTACCTAGCATAATACGTCGTTTTACTTCATCACCAAATTGGGCTCTTGTATTTCTAAAAGTCTCTTCAAGGTTTGCTCCTTCAACACGCTTTCCATAACGAATACCGTCATAACGTGCTAAGTTGGTGGTCGCTTCTGCCGTTGCTACAATGTAGTAAGTAGCAATGTCATACTTAGTATTTGACATATTTTTGTGAACAATGGTATGTCCTGCCTCCTTTAGCACCTCTACTGTTTTTGCATATGCATCTTGTATCTCTTGACTCGCTTCTGAGACATAATTATCAATAACAGCAATGGTTAGATTTCTATCAGGGTTTAGATTTTCAGTAACAGAGGTCAACTCTAAAGTAGAACAAGTAGAATCTTTTTCATCATGTGAAGCAATAGCATCATATAAAATAGCAGCATCTTCCACATTTTGTGTAATTGGTCCAATTTGGTCAAGAGATGAAGCATACGCTCCCAAGCCAAAACGGCTCACTCGACCATAAGTAGGCTTCATTCCTACACAACCACAGTACGCTGCTGGTTGACGAATAGAGCCACCTGTGTCAGACCCAAGAGCAGCAATAGCAATACCACCAGCCACAGCTGCAGCAGAACCACCCGAGCTTCCACCTGGTACTCTATCTGTATCATGTGGATTTTTAGTTACACCATAGTAAGAACTCTCAGTCGTTGACCCCATAGCAAACTCATCCATGTTTGCTCGTCCAAAAGCAGAAAATCCTTTAGCATGTAAGTTTTCAATAACTGTTGCATTATAAGGAGCAACATACCCTTGAAGAATTTCAGAACCTGAAGTTACAGACCAATCTTTAACTTGAATATTATCTTTAATAAGAATAGGTACACCCTCCCCAGCCGTTGAGAAGTCAACATAGGCATTCAAGCCACCCTCTTTTGCTTTGGTTTCCATTTCAACTTTTAATGCGTCAAGTTCGTCTTTACTTTTAGTTAATGCTTCTTTTAATGTAATCACTTTTTTATCCTAACTGTCTCTATAAAAAATTCCGTGATTATAGCTAAAAGTTAATTCGACGACTATTATTTACTTTTGAATGCTATACTTTTAATATAAACTAAAAAAAAGGAAATAAAATGAAGAAGCTAGCATACTTAGCAAGTATTGTACTACTTACATGGGGAACACAAGCAATGTCTGATGAATTAGATGAGTTAGGAGAGATTAAAATTGTTGATGAATCAGCAAAATCAGAACTTTTTCAACGAGAAAAGATTGTAGGCTGTACAGATTTTGCAAAGAAAAAAGAACTCTCTTGTGCAAAAGAACCTAAAGAAGCCATTTTAAATAAACTTCCAAGTTCTAAACAACTCGAAGAGATTAACCTTGAAGATGAAGATGACAGAGAAAGTATGAAAGTGCAATTAAATAAAATCTTAACAGAACTAACCCTACTAAAAAAAGAACAAAAAGCCAATAGAGCTACTATTGAACAGCTCAAAAGTATCATTGGTCTTCTTTCAGCTAAAAATACAAAAGGTAATCATGAGAAAATGACTCAAAGTAAAATAACTACAATCAAAAAAGATATTAAAAAAATCAAACCAAAAAAAAGTAAAAGTAAAACAGCCACCATTATCAGAAAGAAAATCAAAGAAATTTCTCGTACAGATAGCGAAGTTATCATTGAAGTACAGAGTAATGAATCACTCTCAACCTATGCACAGGCTTATTACAATGATAATACCAAATATTATAAAATATATAAAGCTAATAAGAATATTATTCCAAAAAGTATGACTATTATTATTGGTGAAAAATTAACTATCCCTCTTGATTAAAAAACCAAATTATTCTGAACTTAAAGGCTTATTATGTTTTTTTCTTTACTTTTTCATATAACTAAGCTACATTAATAAATGTTCTTTTTACTTTGTTAAAGAGAATTGCCATAATGCCTTTAGGCTTTAAAATAGAATCCATATACTCCTCAAAAGTGAGATGCCTTTCATCTAAATAGCCTTCTAAATAAATTAGTGAAGCTTCCAATCCATGTATTTTTTCAATTTTTAATAAATGCTGATAAAGAGGTTCAATAGTACGAATAGTTTGTTTAGAGACAGCTCGTCTAAAGGCTATATATCTTTTTTTTTCATTTTCATATTTTATTTCAAAATCTGTACTAACCCAATAATATTGGCCTGAACGTGCAAGGTTCTTAACCAATGCTCTAATATTTTTACCACTTTGAATCTGCTTCCACATTAAAGAGAATATAACAGCAGGCATATCAGGGTGTCGTACAATATTATGTGCTTTACCAACAACTTCAACCCCTTCATAACCTGTCACATCACAAAAAGTATCATTAACATAAAGAATTTTTCCTTTTTCATCTGTCTTACTAACAAGAAAATCTTTTGAACTTACTTTTATCTCTTTATCAATAGGTAAAGGTCTATATGAATGCAATGTTGTATCCTTTTATATAAAAAGTTCATTGTTTTTTTTAATAATGACGATATATTTTAAATTGATAAGAGTATCATAATAGCTTTAAATTTAAATTTTTAGTTATATTTCACCATACTATTCCTCTCTAAACCACTTATATCTGTTACATCTTGACCCATCATAATAAATCTTTAATGCCACCTCAATCATCAATCATCAATCATAATTTAGCACAACCTTTCTCTTAGCCCCTCTTACGCTTATAATAACCTGTCACCAAAATCCCTACCCCAACCAAAGCCAATATAAACAAAATAGACCCCACAATAACCTCTGTGGGGATAGGTTTACTTAAATCGTACATATCACTAAGCCTCTGCTGTAAGAGAACTAACTACTTCGGCACAACGCTCACAAGCAGACTCCTCTGATGTAGATACAAATCTCCAACATCTAGGACATTTTGAAGCCTCTGCTTTTTGAATTATAAAGCTTTTACCATCTACCTCAAACTCCTCTAACTTCTCTGTCGTAGGAGCTGTTTTAAGAGCAGATACCACAAACCAATCCTCTAAATCTTTGCTATTATTGATTGGGAAGATTGAAATATCCCCTACAATCTCAACCTCTAGTGTAGATTTAATTGTTTTATCTTTTTTAAGTCTATCAATTGCCTCCGAAAACTTACCTCTAGCTTCAATTAAGAGCTTATCATCAAATGTTTCACCTACATCTGGTAGCTCTTCATAGACGAGGTCAAAGACGCTCTCCATGTCACCTTTTACAATACTAGGAGCATAATCTAACACCTCATCAACTGTATAGGTAAGAACAGGAGCAACAAGTGCCATCATAGCTTTTGCCATAAGAACCATAGCCGATTGAGTAGACTGACGTGTAATTGAGTTTTTTGCATCACAGTAGAGTCTATCTTTGGTAATATCCATATAGATACCACTTAGCTCATTGGTGACAAAGTTATTAAGTGTAGCAAACCCTCTTAAGAAGTCATACTCTGTAAAAGAGGCATTAACCGAGTCAAACACCTCTTTGGCTCTAGTTAAAATCCATCTATCTAGCTCACCATACTCACTTGGCTCTACAATCTTCTCTAAACCATCTACATTTGCCATAAGGAATCTAAATGTATTTCGTAGTTTACGGTACTGCTCTGCTATCTGTTGCAAAATTCCATCTGAAATTTTAAGGTCATGTTGGTAATCACTTAACGCTACCCAAAGACGTAAAATCTCTGAACCATACTGCCTAATTACCTTATCAGGAGCAATAACATTCCCCTTAGACTTCGACATCTTCTCACCCTTGGCATCGACAGTAAATCCATGAGTAATAAGGGTCTTATATGGCGATTTTTGGTGAAGTGCTGAACTTAACAGAAGTGAAGTTTGAAACCACCCTCTATGTTGGTCACTCCCCTCAATATAGAGTGAACTTGGGTACTCTCCTGCATCGTAGTTTCCACTCTTTAAGACTGCATTCCATGTTGAACCACTGTCAAACCATACATCTAAGATGTCACCTACTTTTTCAAGCTCTTCTGGCTTATAGTCACACTCTGGATGAAGAAGCTCACTAATCTCCATGTCATACCAAACATCTGTTCCTTTCTCTTCAAAGATATTAGCCACAAAGTCTAAAACTTTCTCATCAAAAATAACCTCTTTAGTAGCCTTAACTCTAAAGAACGCAATAGGTACTCCCCAACTTCTTTGACGAGAGATACACCAATCTGGTCGACCCTCTACCATTGGTCTAAGTCTATTCTCTCCACTTACTGGGTAGAACTTGACATCGTTTAGAGCATTTAGAGCTGAAACTCTTAATGAATCATCACTATCGTTTGGCTTACCATCAACAGAGATGAACCATTGATTTGTCGCTCTATAGATAAGAGGTTTTTTAGTTCTCCAGCAGTGTGGGTAGGAGTGTGTAAACTTACTTACTTTTAAGAGGCTATCACCCAAAAGCTCTAAAATCTTCTCGTTTGCTTTAAAGATATGCATTCCTACAAACTCTTGTGGATTTGGAAGCAAGTTAAGACCAACAACTGACTCATCGTAACAACCACGCTCATCAACAGGCATAATCACATCAAGATTGTTAGCAAGTCCTACTCTGTAGTCATCTTCACCATGACCTGGGGCAGTATGTACACAACCAGAACCACCATCCATAAGTACGTGTTCACCTAAAACAAGTGTTGAAGAGCGACCATTTAATGGATTAACACACTCTAATGCACCTAACTCAGTTGCTGGAATTTTACGTGCAACTGCACCTGTTACAACTTCCTCTTCTATCATAGCGTTGTATCGTGCTTCTGCAACAATATGACCACTTTCAGTCAAGACATACATCTCTTCTGGGTGAAGTGAAATACCTGTATTCGCAGGAAGTGTCCATGGTGTGGTCGTCCAAATAACTACACCAGCAGCACCTTGAAGCTCTAGTTTCTCTTTAGAAGCATCTGAAAGTTCAAAGTTTACGTACATTGTGTAGTCTTCTTTGTCTTCGTACTCTACTTCTGCATCAGCCAAAGCAGTTCTCGCTGCCCATGACCAAAAAATAGGTTTATGACGCTCAACAAGCAGACCTTTTTTAGCAACTTCACAAAGGGTTCGGTAAATGTTCGCTTCAAATTTAAAATCCATAGTAATGTAAGGGTTTTCCCAATCAGCCATGATTCCTAGCTGCTTAAACCCTTTTTTCTGACCATCAACTGCTTTTTGAGCCGTAGTTCTACAAATCTCTCTAAATTTAGAAGTAGAAAGTGTCTCTTTTTTCGCACGTCCCATTTTGTCTTCTACTTTTTGCTCAATAGGAAGCCCATGACAATCCCAACCTGGAATCATACGAACCGATTTTCCTTGAAAATAGTTGTATTTTAAAATAATATCTTTTAGTGTTTTATTCAAAGCATGACCAATATGAATATCACCATTTGCATAGGGAGGACCATCATGAAGCGTGAACATTTCAGCACCTTCACGTTTCGTCTTCATCTGCTCATACATACCATCATCGTACCATTTTTGGTAACGTTTTGGCTCATTGTTCGGTAAGTTTCCTCGCATTGGAAACTTGGTTTTTGGGAGTAAAAGTGTATCTTTAAATTCCATTTTGTCATGCCTTATATAAATATTGATGAAATTATAGCTAAAAGTAGTTTTGTGTATAATAAGAGTTATGATAAATAATACTAGCAAACAAAATACTATAGAAAACACCATAGAGATAATTAATAAATTAAAAAAGAATAAGCAAACTATTACCTTCGCCGAATCTTGTACAGGAGGACGCATAGCCTCTGAATTTACAGCCATATCAGGAGCTTCTGCTGTGCTTATGGGTTCAGTTGTCTCTTATTCTAATGAAATTAAAAGTCAATGGTTAGGTGTCAAAGAAGAAACCCTTATTGAACATGGTGCAGTTAGTCAAGCCTGTGTCCAAGAGATGCTAAGTGGCATTCTTAAAATGGCATCTGCTGACCATGCCATTGCTGTTAGTGGCATTGCTGGACCTACTGGTGGAACAACTGAAAAACCTGTCGGAACAGTTTATATTGGTATTAAAAATGCTAAAACTACCCTTATAGAATTACACCTTTTTTCAGGTGACAGAAATGCTGTTCAAGAACAAGCCACAGCCACAGCCATTGCTCTTTTAAAGAATAATTTATAAAATGCCAATAAAACTCTTGACATATATTTTCTCATAGGCTATAATTCCGTCCACTTATCGCATAGATGAGTAAAGATATGACCTTTTAGCTCAGTTGGTAGAGCAACTCCCTTTTAAGGAGTGGGCCCATGGTTCGAATCCATGAAGGGTCACCATATTAAAATTTAAAAATGGTCGATTAGCTCAGTTGGTAGAGCGCTACCCTTACAAGGTAGATGTCACAAGTTCGAGTCTTGTATCGACCACCATAACAAATTTTAGGTGCGGTGGTAGTTCAGTTGGTTAGAATACCTGCCTGTCACGCAGGGGGTCGCGAGTTCGAGTCTCGTCCACCGCGCCACATTAGTTTCATTTTGTGACCTTTTAGCTCAGTTGGTAGAGCAACTCCCTTTTAAGGAGTGGGCCCATGGTTCGAATCCATGAAGGGTCACCACGAAATTTATTTCGTTTTTTTACATTTTAATTGTTGTTTACGGTTTCAGATGACCCTTTCATCTAGTGGCCAAGGATATTACGTTTTCATCGTAAAAACAAAGGTTCAAATCCTTTAGGGGTCGCCAAGGTTTTTAAATCCAAACAATAAAATATGGTCGATTAGCTCAGTTGGTAGAGCGCTACCCTTACAAGGTAGATGTCACAAGTTCGAGTCTTGTATCGACCACCATAAAAAACTTAGGTGCGGTGGTAGTTCAGTTGGTTAGAATACCTGCCTGTCACGCAGGGGGTCGCGAGTTCGAGTCTCGTCCACCGCGCCACTCCTTTTTATTTTTCAAAACTTTTTTCATCTCTTTATTTTAGCTATAATTTTTCATGATAACATTTATAGACCTTTTTGCAGGTATTGGTGGCTTTCGTTTAGCCTTTGAAAGTGTTGGAGCAAAATGTATTTTTTCTGCTGAAATAGACAAACATGCTTGTGAAACTTACAAACTAAACTTTAAAGACAATCCATACTGTGATATCTTAAAACTAAACCCAAACAACATTCCAAACTTTGACATTTTATGTGCTGGTTTTCCTTGTCAACCCTTTAGCATTGCAGGAAAAAGAGAGGGTTTTAACGACACAAGAGGAACACTCTTTTTTGACATAGAACGTATTATTAGAGTCAAACAACCCAAAGCATTTATTTTAGAAAATGTTAAAGGACTCATTAGTCATGACAAAGGCAACACACTAAAAGTCATACTTGATGTACTACAAAATAAATTAGGATACAAAGTCTTTCATAAAGTACTAAACTCCAAAGATTATGGGCTTCCTCAAAGTAGAGAACGCATTTACATTATTGGATTTAAAGAGCACAACCGACAATTTAGTTTTCCCAAAAAACAACTTAAGCCAGTCACACTTCATGAGGTTTTAGAAAATAATTTAGAAGGAACAAGCATCTCAGAGCTAACGAAGTTTAATATTATCAATAATCTAAAACAACATAAAAAATACCATGAAATTAAAAACAATCCTCTACTTCTAGCGTATGAAGTTAGAAAATCAAGAACCACCTTTAGATTTGACAAACTCTCCCCTACTCTCACAGCTAAAATGGGAACAGGAGGAAATAATGTACCCATTTTAGTTCAAAAAATGCGAAAACTTACCACAAGAGAGTGCCTAAATATCCAAGGTTTTCCAAAAAATTATCAAATAAAACCAAACACAGCCCAAAGTTATAAGCAAATTGGCAATAGTGTTTCAGTTCCTGTGGTTACGTTGTTAGCTAAAGAGATGATACAGATTATTTTCGCTAAACTACCACATGATAAAAACACAAGATTACTTCAACAGACAAATTCAACTTTGGGGTGAAGAGACACAAGCCTCTTTAGAAAATAAAAAAATAGCCATTATTGGTTCTGGTGGCTTGGGGTGTAGCCTTGCTATGGCATTGGGGACTTCAGGAATTGGGCAAATAGACATGGTAGACTTTGACACCATTAGCCTTCACAACATCCACCGACAAATTGCTTTTACCCTAGGCGATGAAGAGAAACTAAAAGCTGAAGTTACAGTAGAGATGATGAAGTCTAAAAATCCCTTCATTACAGCCAATGCTCATGCGATGCCTTTTGAAGCATTTACAAAGCTTGAACAGCGTTATGACCTTATTTTAGATGCTACAGATAACTTAGAAACGCGCCAAGAGATAGATGCTTATGCAAGAGAGATAAATACTCCGTGGATATACGCTTCAGTAGAAGAGTTTAACGGACAAGTTTGTTTTTTTGAGGAAGCTTCATTTCAAGTTTTTAATGCTTCTGACCATAAACCAGGAGGCATTACAGCACCTATTGTTATGCATATTGCTTCACTTCAAGCCAACATTGCCCTGCGTTATTTAGCAGGACTATCAGTAATGAAAGACAAACTCTATTACCTCTACTTTAACAATGAGGGTGAACTTATCACCCAAAAGTTTAATATGCCTAAAAACTAAAGCACATTTTTATGCTTTAGTTTAGTGAAGTTCAGCGTTCAGTTTAATTTCTCTGGTACTTCTTTTAACAATAATCTCACCTGTAGTTGAGTCTTGTCTAAAGTGAAGACCGTCTAAGCCTTGAAGGGCATCTGCTCTCCATGTTGTTTTAGACTCTAGGTTAATTCCTGGGTTTGCTTCGTTAATTTTCACTAACTCTTCAGGAGCAATTTTGACTTTTGTTCCAGCAAAAATAGCCACACCTCCATCTAAAATACAAGCATCACCTAAAGGAATACCACAAGTTGAGTTTGCTCCTAAAAGCGTGTTTTCACCAATAGAGATAGGGTTTCCATCTGTACCACTTAGAACACCTAAAATACTAGCACCTCCACCAACGTCTGAACCAGCTCCCACAATAGCAGAAGAAGAGATACGTCCCTCAACCATCACAGCCCCTAATGTTCCAGCGTTAAAGTTAATATATGACGCTCCTGGCATGACCGTTGTTCCAGCTGCCAATTGAGCACCCATTCTAACTTTTGATGACTCTAAAATACGCGTGTTATCAGCAGGAACAATGTGTTGTAAAAATCTTGGGAATTTGTCTACAGCATCAACAGTTGGGTAAGTACCATTAAGTTTCATCTCAATCTCATTTTCTCTTAAGTACTCTAGCTCATAAGGTGTTCTACCAACCCATGCCACGTTAGAGAGGATTCCAAATGCACCGTTTAAATTAACTGTTCTAAGTCCTGCTTTGGCTTGAGAAAGTGCATAAAGTTTTAAATAGACAGCTTCAACACTTTGTGGATTTTCATCTTCAAATAAGAAAGTAATTCTAAAGTTTTTAGCCACATCATCCATCGCTGCTAATGCTTTAATGACTTGAATATTTTTATGAGCATCACCAGTTGCTTCACCAGCATACACAGCAAAAGCATTCATTGCATTTTTAACAAACTCATCACTAATTGTTGCTACAAATTCAGAACTAGAAAAGTCAACCTCACAACCCGATTCTTGAAGTGCTTTAACAAACACGGCAGCTGAACCAAAGTTCTCGTTCCAGTTGATTAAGCCATAATTTGCTTGTAAAACTTTGTCAGCATTTTTCTGACCTCGGTCTACTCTTGCAATACCAAATGCCATTGCTTTTTTGTATCCATCTTGTGCTTCAATCTCTGCGACTAATGCTTTAAACTCTTCTGCTGTATTTGTTGTTGCTATTGCCATTTTTATTACCTTTAATTCACGAAATTATAATTTCGTGAATTATAGCAAATTTGGCTTAGGAACAATTAGCTGTAAATTATTGCCATTGTAAACAAGAAAAGAGTTTATTGTGACAAGGTGGATTGGTGGTACAAGAGGCTTTTCCTTTTCCAATTTTGGTGCAAACATTACAACCATCTGACCACATTGCACAAGAAGTTGGGATATCTTTAGGTACATTTTTTATAACCTTTGGTTCAGCAATAAGCGTTTCATTTCTAGGAACTACTTTTTGCTCTACTACTCTAGGCTCAACTGTTGCCACTTCAACCACTTCTATTTGTTGACTACTCTTTGATAAGGTTGAGATATTTTGTGTTTTTTCACTACATGCCATAAAAAGCAATGTAATGAGTATTAATAAATATTTCATTTACTATTTCCTTTTTTAATTTAATGCAATATAATAGCATAAAATTAAACCTACAACTCCACAACCACCCGAAAACCAACAAAATAATTACGTGAACTCGCACCTAAGTTAATGCGAATGGAAGAGCGAAGCTTTGGAGCAATACCTGACCAAGCACCACCACGTAGTACCATGCCCTTTTCACTACGCACCCTATGAGCTGAGCCATCACTGGATGCACCTACATAATTTTCAGCATAACGGTCACTACACCACTCCCAAACATTACCATGCATGTCATACAAGCCCCATGCATTTGGCTTTTTAGTACCTACGTCGTGTGTCACTTTTTCGGAATTTTCTTTATACCAAGCATACTCCCCTAATTTAGAAGCATCATCACCAAAACAGTACTTCTTATGTGACCCAGAACGACAAGCATATTCCCACTCTGCTTCGCTTGGCAGACGAAAAGTTTTTCCCTCTCGCTCACTTAACCATTTACAATACGCCATAGCATCTAACCACGTCACACGCCGAACAGGCACATTTACCCCCAAATGAACATGTTTCTCTTCAGGCATCTCCACCCCAGTTGCTTGGGCAAACAACATATAATCTTCAACCGTTACTTGATACTTAGACATTGCAATGTCATAATCAATCTCTACTTCATGAATGGGTTGTTCATTAGCATATAACTCTGAACCCATTAAAAAGATACCACGTGGCAATGTTACAAAGTTTTCTTCTATCATCTTAGCACCTATTTTTTAACGAATCATACAGATATTTACCTAAACATCCCACCAAAAACACCTTTATCTTTCTTCTCAATACCCAATGCTTGAATCACCTTCTCTAATCTATTCGCTGTTTCATAAAAAAGCGTTGTATTCTTTTGGGGAACTTTAGCCACATCTAAATCTAAAGCATCAATATAGTTACTATAACGCAACTCTATCTGAACACTCTCTACTACCCCTTTTACAGCATAACTTTTAGTGATGTAGCCACCAATAAAAACATCATTTTTGACAACATTAAAGTTTTGAGCAGTAAAAGCATCAAATACTTTACTAAAAAACTCCTCTGAACAAGTAACTCCATGCCTATTACCAATACAAACATCAGCAGAAATAGAACCCATAAAAGAGTGTAAATCTACAAGATAAACTTTCCCAAATCTTTTTACTTTTTCAATAATCAACGCTTCCAAAGCTTCATGATAAGGTTTATAATATCGCTCAATGCGACGTTCTATCTCTTCTTCACTTGGCTTCAGAGCATAAATCTCTTCGTCCCATGTATTGGTCTCATAAACGATTGACATCTACAACATAGCGACTATGAGGGGTAGAAATCATATTGACTTTATAGTGTTTCAAAAAGTCATAAAGCTCATTTAAATGCCAGTCAACATTAGGTAAAAAAGCCAATGCTTTCGGCGTTAATTCCCACTCCATTTCAGAGCCTAGTAACTCTCCACTATGAGGGAAAGAGAAAATATAGGGTGAGTTTTCGTTTTTAACTTTTATATCATGCATTTATTTTACTTGGCATTAAATCAACCCCTCAACATCATCCAAACACAACAACCGATACTCCACCTCATACCCTTTAAACTTCTGCAATATATTAACCGATTTTCTAACCAATTCATCTCTATTCAGTCGTTTAGACGACAACTTCACCTCACAGAGCAATAACTTCTTATCTATCTCATCTACAGCCACAATATCTATTTCGTTCTGATTTCCACGCTCCCAATAGTTACCAATACTCGTATATATCTGCTTCTCTTTTAAAAGTTCTATAAACAATTTTTCTAAAAACTTCCCTTTAAAGGTAGAAAAATCTCTATGGATAATGCTCTTTAAACGCTCATAGCCCTCAGCTTCAACTATGGAGTTATACTTATAGATAAAGCGAAACCAAAAGGCTAAGAAGTTATCTGTTATCTCATACTTTTGCACTTTAGCATTGACCTTTGAACCCATAGGCTTAATACTCTTTATGATGTTATAGTCACTCTCTAAACGGCTTAAATGCCCTGAAATATTCTTCTCTAATATAGACTCTATCTCTGTTTTAGAGGTTTTTGAAGAGGCAATAAGACTCAAAATAGAAAAGTAAGTACCATACTCTTTTCCAAACTCCTCAATAAGCCTATTTTTACCCTCATCTAAAAAGAGTGAATTTGCTCGTACTATCTCATTTATCATACTCTGTTCATCAAAGCCATCATAAAGTACAAAAAGTTCTATATACTTCGCTACTCCTCCTGTGAGTACATAGAAGTCTAATAAATTTTGAGGAGTGTAAGCATTATAGTCTTCCAGTATCTCTTTTAACACCGAAACTTTTAAAGGCTTTAGGTCAATCTTAAAATCAGCACGACCAAAAAGTGGCTCTTTTTTATCTTCATAGATTTTCTTCATTAACAAATATACCGACCCACAAGCAATAAAGTGTACTCTACTCTTATTTTTATACAAATCCCAAAGTTTTTGAATAGAGGAGTAAATGCTCTCATTGATTTTATAAAACTCTTGAAACTCATCAATAATTACTGTAAAAGATTGTCTCTTTCCCAACTCTAACAGATACTCAAAAAGCTGTTCAAACTTTTTTATCTCACCTAGTATTTTAACCCCTAACTTCTCCTCTATCTCTTGGGAAAACTCTTCGCATAAAAGGGTTTCATTCTTTTTAGAGACAAAAAAGTAAAGTGTTTTATCTGTTGAAAAATTTTGCAAAGCCAAAGTAGTTTTACCCACACGCCTACGACCGATAAGCATGGTCATAATGGCTTGTTTGCTTTTAAGCTTATCTGCTTGTTTTAAGATACTTAGCTCATCTTCTCGATTGTAAAATTTCATATAATAACCTTTGTTATGATAACTTGGGTTATTATAACATATAAATTTATTTTAGTTGATGAATTTTAAAAGAGAAGAAAATACAAAAATTACTGTCCACTCACACACAAAACATATTTTGTAGCATTTTTATTTCTAAAACCTGAATAGCCCCTATCAAAACGAACACGAATTGCTCTATTGTTCTTTTCTATCTTTGTCCAAAAATAAGTAGCATTCCTCATATTTTCCAAAAATTCTTCATGTATAAAAAGTAACTTACCGTTAGATGCCTTTAATCGTAAATGTTTATTCTCTTCAAACCATATATTCCATGCTAATTTACTTTCATTTTCCTCATTATTTAAACCATACATCTTAATATTTGATATATTATATAATTCAATACTTGTAGGTAATCTCCATGACCCCTCTTTCTCTTCACAATATTGTTTTGCCTCACTCCAAGTACATTCATTAGTAAAAGGAATATTTTCATAAATTAACCCATCAATTTCAACAGTATTATCTATAAAAGTCATAATAGCATCAAGCGTTTTATTTGTTTCAATTACTTCGACTTGTTCTTGATACTCATCGATATTCTCTAGGCTATCCTCTACTTTGGAAGGGTTCTCTTCTTTTTCAACCAAACTCATTTTTTCTTTCTTTTCAAGAAAAAAGAGTTCATTTTTACAGTAATAAATAGCTGACTCTATACCTCTTTCCTTTAAAATTTTATTCGCATTATCAATAATTTCTTTTGCATTAGGAGCTTTTTCTTGAATTGATTTCCTTAAACTTTCATACTCTACTTCTAACTTTGCATATTTCAAATCTTTTTTCTTTACATCTTCTATCAAATAATTAGTTACATTTTTATCTTGCTCTATTTTTTTCAATACTTTACTATTATCTTCAACTATAGTTTTAACCTCATCATTCTGATAAAAAGAGAGACTTCCTACAAAAATAAGTAAAAACAGGGTCAAGTAATTCTCACGAACAGAAATAGAAGTCCCCCTCAGACTCAGCAACCTTGACAAGTGAAAGCACAACAAAAACAAATGTACCCAAGGCTACCAATTCCCAAGAACCACCAACATCTAACACAAAACCAAGCACTTCCCAAAAAGTAGGGAAAGAAGAGTCAACAGCTTGTGTTTCACAAAAGGTTTTAATAGCAGAACCAAACTTCCATGCAATGGCTTCACGAATGGTAAAAAGTAAAATGAGGTAAGAGACAGACCAATAGCTTTTGGAAGATTTAAACCTTTTGATGAACTTTATGGTTGCCTCTACAGTTGGATGGTTAAGTATGTTGATGTATGTTTCTGATAGTCCCATGTTTTCCCTTTAGGTATCTATGGGTTATTATACAAGGGAAATATAAAAAGATAGAATAAGCCTTTCGGCAGAAGTGTTACTTTATGCCAATTCTAATTGACGGTGCGTTGGAAAACGCACCCTACACCACCATCTCAAAAACCCCATAAGCCACCTCTTCATAAGGGTGGGCATTTTTCATGGCTTCTATGGCACTTTTTAAATTTTCAGCCACACAGAGCATCTCTACTTTGTACTCTGCTACTTTTTCAAGTTTGTCTTTTTCGCCTAAAAAAGGGTTTGCCTCTTTAATGGGTCTAAACTGTCCCTCCCCTTTTGTTTGAAAAGAACATGCTTCATAGTTTCCTATTATCCCTGCTCCTACTTTGAACATGGCTTCCTTTACTCTTTCACAATGCTCTAACGGAACGTAAAAGATAATTTGGTAATTTTTCAACCTTTTTTCCCTTCATCATCAACTCTATAAAGCACAGCAAACATCAACGGTACAAAATAGAGGTTTAACACCGTAGCCCATGCGATTCCAAAGCCTAAGCTAATTGCCATGGGTTGTAAGATGAGTGCTTGACCTGAAGCAAAGAAGATGAGTGAACCAAGACCCAGTACGGTCGTTACGGATGTTAAGATGATGGGGCGTAAGCGTTGCCCTGCGTACTCTAAGATTTCAGCTTTATTTTTAGCTTTACGCACAAACTCTAGCATGATGAGTCCGTCATTTACCACAACCCCTGCTAGACCTACGATGCCCATAGCCCCTGTCATGGTCATGTTTAAGCCCATGAGTTTTGTACCGACTAATACCCCTAAAAGCGAAAGAGGAATAATCGACAAAATAATTAATGGTTGCACAAAGGAGTTAAACATCCACACCAAAGTAATGAAAATTAAAAAAGCAGCAATGAGTGCTGCTTGCATCATTTCGGCTACAATTTTGTCATTGGCTTTTTTCTCGCCTTTTATGATGACTTTTAAGCCTTCATCTCGTAGTTCATCTAAGAGTGGGTCTAACTTTTTCATCACCTCTTCAGGTACAGTCACCTCTTTGTCTACAGCTGCGTAAAGTGAGTTTACTTTTTCGCCATCTTCTTTAAAAATACGCACAAAACTTTTTTGATAATAAAAGTCACAAACCTCTTTAATTACCACCACTTGCCCCTCTGGTGTGGTGAGTTTAAAGTCGGCTAAGGTGCTTTTTTCATCTTTATATTTGTCCTCTATTTTAACCCTTAAAAGCCCCTCGTCATTAAACATTTTACTGTACTCTGCTTTAAAAAATGAGCCTCTTAAAGCATTGGTAATGTAGGTTTCATTGAGTCCTAACGATTGTCCATATTCATTGACACGCAGTTTTAATTCACGTTCACCCTCGGTGGCATTGTCACCAATGTCATGAACACCATCTATGCTTTTTAGCTTTTTTTCTACTTTAGTTAAAGCTGTTAAGACCTTTTCTTGATTCGGATGAGAGAAACCAATCTCAATGTCATTACCTACCATGCCTGTTTGTTGCGCATAGATATTAAACTCTTCAAAAACCTTACGCCCCTCTTTATCTTTGAGTTGACGCATTTTTTCCAAGATGCCCTCTTGTACTTCTTTGCTCACCGTTTGTGCTGAACGCTCACGTATCATGTCGCTGTCATCATACTCTAAAGAGAACAGAGGATTAACATGCTTATCAAAAAAGTTTTCAGGTGCCCGTTCATGTAAATTAATAAAAATATGAAAAAGGTTGTCTCCTGTCTCAAACGTTTTATCAGGGTTCATCTTAAAGCCAATAACAGAAGTAACCGAATCTACTTCGGCTTTGTCCAAGTAATTTAAAAGTTGCTCTTCAATGTGGGTTACATAGGCTTCCGTTTCAGTTAGAGAGTTGTTAATGTTCACCTTACCATTTAAGTAAACCTGTTGCACGTCAAACTCTGGCATGAGCTGAAATTTGGTGATTTTTTTCATGGCAACCGTTGCTACCATGATGCCTACTACCAAAACAATTAAGGCAAAAAGCTTAACATTTAAAAGTTTTTCTAAAATAGCCCGATATAACCATTTGAGTGATTTCCAAAACTTACTCTCTTCTTTTTGAATTTTTTCTATTTTCCCGATGGAGAGCAACTCTTTAGCATGTAGAGGCAAAAAATAAAATGCTTCAAATAAAGAGGAGATGAGTAGTATGCTAATCATAATGGGTAAAATTTTTATAAACATTCCCATTTTACCTGTCATGATGAGCAGAGGTAAAAAGGCAAAAACGGTGGTTAATGTGGCTGTTAAAATAGCAGGGAACATCTCACTCGCCCCATCAATCGCTGCTTCTCTAGGGGCTTTTCCCATCTCCACATGTCGATAGATGTTTTCAGCCACAACAATGGCTTCGTCTACCAACATTCCAAGAGCAATTAACGCCCCCATGAGACTAAGCATGTTAATGCTCTCCCCCATAATTTCAGCCGAAATAAGAGCAATCATAAACGAGGTAAAAATTCCTATGCCTACCACAAACGCAATGCGTACATTCAGCGTTAAAAGCAAAGCTATCATGACCAAAATAAGCCCAAAAATAATGTTTGAAGAGACTAAGTTAAGACGGTTTTTAATCCAAATAGAGGTGTCCGTGTAGGCTTCAAAGCTTAGTTTGTCTTTGTATTTTTCATTGTATTCTTCTAAGACTTTTTTTACTTTTTTTACCAACTCAATGGCATTGCCATCTTTGGTTTTTTTAATGTCTAAAGAGACATTTTGTTTTGAGTTAAAGTGTGAAAGTTGCAGGGGTTCTGCCAAGCCTATTTGTACTGAAGCGATGTCTTGTAAATAAAACCGTTTGCCATTAACCGACAAAAGACTCTGTTCTAACTTCTCTTTACTCTTCTCGCCGTTAATGGTTGAAATGTAAAGATGCTCTCCTTTAGCTTTAACCGTTCCTACAGGAAAAATGGAAGAGAGCGAACCAATAGCCGAATAGACAGCCGACTTAGACAAACCATAAGCATCTATCTTTTTTTGGTCAAGCGTAATGAGTACCTCTTCATCGGACTCACCACGAATGGTAATGTCAGCCAAATCATCTATCTGCGTTAATCTGTCTTTTAAATCATTTGCCCCATCAACTAGCTCTTTCATGGTGTTGCCACCTGCAACAGCTACCAAAACTAAAGGGTAGTCATGGACTTTAATCTTAGCTATAGGTTCATCCATGTCTGAGGGTAAATCACGTTTGTTTTTAGCAATGATGTCTTTGACATCACCCAAAACAGATTGATTGTCATTGCCAGGGAGTATCTCTGCTTTGATGGTAAAAAAACCATTCTGAATGGTCGAAAAAATAGTGTCAATTTCTGAAATGCTTTTTAAATCATCTTCAATGCCTTTAACAGCCATCTTATCTAAGACATCAGCACTTGCCCCAATATATGTACCTGTAATAATAATCTCATCTAATTGAGAAGGAGGAAAAATCTCCTTAGGAATCATTTTGTAAGCAAAAAGAGCCATGGCAAACATCAAAATCATCACCAAGTGGTTTAACACAGGTCTGTCTATGGCAAATTCAAGAAACTTTCTAATCATGAGCTACCTCAAATTCTCTCGAACATTAATCTCTTCAAGTCGTGCTTTAATAATGGCTTGTTCCTCTTCAAGCGTTATTTTTATCTTATTTAAGTGGGCTAATTTACGACTCTGATAATAAATCTGATTGTCTAAGTAGATGTTCGGTAAGGTCAAAAGCAGTACCAGTGCTGTAAGCATCACGGTAATCAATATCATTCCATTGGTTACCCCATTTTCAGGTTTTTGTTGTACCTTAGTCATCTTTTTTACTCCTTTTAAAAATAAATGTTCTAAGCTTTGCTGAACGAGAACGTGCGTTTACTTTTAACTCTTTTTTAGTCGCTGTAATGGGCTTTCGTACCAACATTTTACCGAAGTCATGCTCTTTACCACAAGTACAACGCATGGCATGTGGGTCACAAATACATTTTGTCGCCCATGCTTTATAACGGTTCTTAACCAGTCGGTCTTCTAAAGAGTGAAAGGTAATGAGTGAGACAATGGTACTGTTTAATTCCCCAGCTTTATATTTAGATTCTAACACATCTAAAAGCCCTTCTATTTCACCTAACTCATTGTTTACTTCAATACGAATGCCTTGAAAAGAGAGCGTCGCAGGGTGAATTTTCCCTCCACGAGGAATAACCGTACAAATCACATCAGCCAGTTCTTTTCCACTCTTTATAGGCTTTAGGGAACGTGCTTGAACAATGGCTGAGGCTACTTTTTTGTACGAACGTACTTCTCCATAATGGTTTAAAATGTATTCAAGTTTATCTTGAGAGTATTCGTTAACAACTTCATAAGCAGAAAGCTCTGCTCTGTTGTCCATACGCATGTCAAGTGTTTCACTCTCAAATGAAAAGCCTCTATCCATTTTGTCCAACTGCAAAGATGAAACCCCAAAGTCTGCTAAAACACCTGTTATAGGTGTCTCTTCTAGTATTGGCAAAGTATTGGCAAATGTTCCTTTGTAAAGTGTAGAGCGTTCCTTAAAAGGGGCTAACCTCGCTTTTGAAAAGGCTAAAGCTTCATCATCTCTGTCAATACCAATGTGTTGAATCTTGTCATATGTTTTTAACATCGCTTCTGAATGCCCAGCATAACCAAGCGTACAGTCTACAAAATAGCCCTCTTCTATGTTACTAAAACCATCAAGAACCTCATCTAATAACACAGGGATATGGGGAATATTATTCATACTTTATTCTCTTTTTTAACTTTTTCTTTCAACTTTTTATTTTGATATAATAGCAGAAACTTATTAGGATAATAAACCCATGAATGACCACTTACTAAAAGAGTTACAACAGATATCGCACTCAATGTTTTCAAAAAACTACTTTGGTGTTTTTCATGGTTCAATTTCTGCAAAAACAGATATTCACGCTTTTGTTATTAATAAGAAAGATACTATCTTAGATAAAATAAAAAAAGATGAATTTATACGCCTCACTTGTAACACAAGAAAAGATTATCGCTGGAAAGAAGCCTCACCTGATACGGACATTCATTTAGAAATTTACAATTCCCAACCCAATGCAAAATACATCTCCTACACCATGCCCCCTTATGCTACAGCTTACTCTTTTGAACACTCTGTGGTTATCCCCCAAGACTATTATGGCTATAGCCTTTTAAAAGAGGTGCATGTGTATGATCCTGGAAATTTTAATGATTGGGAAGAGAGAGCCCCTCATGAGATTGCAACTTATTTTGAAAATAACAATAAACATCTGTTACTCATTAAAGGCTTTGGACTGGTTTCTTACGACAGAGACTTACTTGAAATGGTTAAAAAAGTAGCTATCTTAGAAAACTCTTGTAGACTATTAACCTTAAACAATATGAATAGGTAACTTTAAAAGAGGCTAGAAACATTATTTATTTTCTACTTTTTCTAATAGTCTTAAAGCTCTATTTTTAATAACATGCTTTTTAATGCCATTATCAAAAGTAATGTCCTTAACTGACTTAGCCACTCTATAGGCTAAAGCATAATATGCCATATCAGTAGTACCACTATTTGGTTTATCTCGACCAATTTCAATAACTATATGTTCATCTGTACCTTTGGGAATATCTACTGCTAAAACAGTAGAACTTGAACTTTCTGTCATACGATAGAGTAAAAGATTATATTTTGTAAAATCAATAGGATAGAGTGTCAAAGAACTAAGAAAATTCTCTTTTTGATTCCAACCTTTTTCTTTTTTTACTTTCTCTATAAAATTATTGAATTCATTATTTGTAGTAAGTACTTGTGTATCAAAAGTTCTATATCCATACTCTCTCACAGGAATAGCAATCTTTAAAATAGTTGATTGACTTAAAACTGGTTTAGGTTGAGTAGGAGGAATAAGTATGGTTGAAGTAGAGAGACAAGCTGTAATATATAAGCTTATAAATGAAGTAAATATTATTTTTAACATAAAAAAATCCTTTTTTGTTTTTAACTATTATAAACTAAAAAAAGGATTTTGTAAAGTTTTTACTTATGTTCTATCTGTTGAATATTATTTGGATCATTCACAACACCTGTTCCTGAACCAAATACTTTAGAAACAATGCTTTTTAAACCAGACTCATTCGCTTCATATTCACGCTCAGCTTCTTGTAAAGAGTTTTCCCATGCTGTTGAAAAACCAGGAGCTTGTGACATCATTTTTCTAAGTGCTGCATCGTAAATATTTAAAAGTCTAAGTTCAGCACGACCAGGCTTTTGGTTGAGCGTTTGTACTGATATTCTAAGGTTTTCAGCCTCTTTTTTCATAGCCTCAAGCTCTTTAACTAATGTTTCATTCCCTGCATTAGTAATCTTCATTTGTCTATCTAAATGGTCTTTATATTCTTTGAGTTCTTTTTTATGTTTTCGAATAGTAAATAAAGATTTTAAGTAAGATAATGCTCCCCCTAAAATAATACCTGCAATAATAAGTAAAATTGTTTCAGCTGTAAATTCAAAGTTCATTCTGTCTCCTAATAATGATTTTAAAGATTATAACATACTAGGGTGCAATTAATTGCACCAAAATGCTTAATGTCATAAATAATTTTGACTAATGAGTAGAAGCCCCCTCAGCACCAATACCCGTTTGAGAACGAATCTCTTGTGCTTCAAAAGCATCTCTTTCATTTTGTGCTTGTTGGCTATTATCTAAAATTGAAATAAGGTAAATAGTTAAAAATGCAATACTCACAGAAAAAAGTACAGAGCATTTGAATGGGAAAATAGCTGTTTTATAACCTAAAATATCTACCCAAACAATTGGTTCTAAAAATACTAAAACAATGGCTATAATCAGTCCAATCATACCACCCAAACAGCAACCCTTATAGTCAGTTTTGACCAAAACATAGAGAGAAATAACACAGAAAAGTTTACAGAAATTGCAATGGATTATTTAAATTTTGGGGTTAAAGATAAGAGCAGCAGTAATCAACCATACCCTTAGCATTCACTTGGAACTTAGAGTTAGCAGGAACATTAAAACTCTCTCCACCTGTAACGCTAACCCATTCGTTAGAATCTGCTAATTTGTAGTCAAGCTCACCAGAAGTAATCTCCATAAGTTCAGCTTGTTCTGTACCAAACTCATACTCACCTTTAGCCATAAAGCCTAGAGTTTTTCTGCTCCCATCAGGAAAATTCATTGTTATACCTTTGTATTTGTTTCTAATTTTATATTTTCGGGATCCATCAAACTTTCAAGGTTTGCATTGGTCATAGCATTTTGAAGTAAACTACTTTTATCAAGGTCTAACCCTTCAAATCTATGGTCATCTAAAAGCTCCATAAACTCGAAAATTTCAGAAGTTATATTAAATTCATTTTCTGTTACACGTAGCTTTTTAAAATGGGATAAAATGGTTTGTACCGTTTTATTGTCACTTTTTTCAACCTCTACATTTCCAAAAGCTATAACATAAACACCTGCTTGACATGCTGATTGCACAAAATTTTCAATTCGAAGTAAAGATTGTTCTTCTGTTGGAAAATTCTCTAAATTCATAAGTAATAAGTGATAAGCTTGTTTCATTCTAGACTTTTGATTATGCTCATTTATTGTTTGTCTATTACAACAGAGTAACTCTTTATGTCGTGAAATAATCATCGTTTCAAGTCGTTGGAAAGCTTGATTTATCATCTCTTCATTATGTGCTACGTTATAGATTTCAACATATTGTAAAGGAGAAAGAGAGTAGAACTTTTTTTTACCAAAATCAAACAGTTCAACACTCAAACTTTGATAAGGCATTGAAGCAAGTAACTCCAATGCTAAACTTTCAAGTAGTGTATCTGCTTTTTTCTCAGAAGCTTTATCATAAAGTAGACAAAACCCACCATCTTTAGAAGGAGTATATAATGGAATACTCTCTTCGCTGTTTTTCAGCTCACCTAAATGAAACCCCCAAGGAAAACTATAGTTTTCTTCTTTTTTTACCATCGTTTAATTGCCTATTTCTAATTTTATAGAATTATAACATATTTAAAGATTACATTGAACTCCACTGTACTTAAGCAATTTTTTCCTATAATTGCGAAACTTTTTATGAGCCATTTATTTGTGCATCATAAACACTATTAATTACAAAGGTATTATCATGGCAAGAAGATGTGATGTAACAGGAAAAGGTCCATTGGTTGGAAACAATGTATCTCATGCAAATA
>JALWLW010000128.1 GCA_027081065.1 Campylobacteraceae bacterium | reverse complement strand
GACTCTTCAAGAAGTTTATCAAACAGATAGCTTATGCACCCCTCTTTATTCTCTTTTTGTCTATTACACGCAGTATAAATCTGCTTAGAGAGTATAAACATATAGATTTTTTTACGATTGGCATAAGGCTTACAATGCTCTTGAAGCTTTCGTTGAAAAGCAACTGATTCTAATGTAGAAGTTGGTTTTGGAGATGAACGAAAGAGAGAGATACATTTTTTTTTGATTTTTGTAAAAAAACACTCTTTGTTGCAGTGTCTCTTAATAAATTCATCTATATTACTATTCATATCTCTCCTTTATAATAAAATAAAAATAATTAATTTTCAATTATTATAGTGAATTTATCTTATTAATTATTTTTTTTTACTATTTAATATTGTTCCTATGATAATGTGTGTACATCTGTCACAATAGATTAGATGAGAAAGAAGTCTCTTTCTTTTTTGAGGAGAAAGTCTATTGTCGATAAAATTGGCTAACTCTTTGTCTGTTGGGTGCAGTTTTTTTGCAGATTTATATTTAACAGATTGCATTCTCTTATTTTCCTCAAAAATAGAAACTCTTTTTGTCTATATATACGAATGGTTTAAGAAAAATTCCCAAAAAAGTAGAATTTTATTGAGAAATTTTTCAACTCATTCCCAATGTCCTCATCAATGTCAATAAAATAAGGAATTAATGCTCGGATTTTTATGGGAGTTGGTCTTTTGTTCAATGAAATTGAATCTATAGTGTTTGAGCTTAATTCAATGGCATTCACCAGTTAAAAATCATCTCCTAACCCAAACCCTCTTACCATCAAAAACCACACCCATCTTTAAAATATTGCTATATCCTCTCTTTTTAACCTCTACCTCATACTGCTTCTCTTCTATCTGTTTTAAAGCTTTATCAAGAGCTTTCTCTTTAGTCTCCTCTTCAAACTCATCTATAGTTTTTAGCTCCATTATAATTGCTAATCTGCTTTTGTCTTTTTTATGAAGTAAAATAATATCAACCCTACCAAGCCCTGACTCTCTATTTGAGATTACCTCATAATCACTAAGATTTATTAAAATACCAAGTAAAAAGGCATGATAAACTGCCTCTTCATTTTTTTTATTAACATCATAAAACGAGAGAGTCTCTAATACAAACTCACTAAATAGTTTCTCAAACAGTTTAATCTCTCCACCAATAAGTGCATTTAGTAAAACTCTTAATCTATCATCTCTAAAACTCTCATTTAACCAACTAGAGATAATATTTCTAAAAATGTACTGAACCTCTTTATTTGGAATGGTTAAGTCACAATGATAGGTTTTGTTTATTAACTCTTTATTTACACACTTTAAGTAGCCACTAAAAAAGAGCAAAGAGTAGATATTTTTGTCATTTTTCTCTATCTCACTAAATACAATATTGCTATCTATTTGAGTTCTAATACTCTCTCCTTTTAACCACATCTCTAAACTTTTTTTAAAGTTTAAAGAGGAGATATTTATTAGATGTTTTAATAGCTCATTAGATGATGTATTTGCCCAATAGGGCAAGAGTCTATGTCTTTTATCTGCAATAAAGTTTATAATAGACCAAGGGTTAAAGATAGTCTCTGAACCTATCTTATATCCATTGTATGAGTCACTTACTTCATCATATTTATCACTCAATCCAAAATCAGTCAATATCTGTTTTGTCTCATCAATGGTAAATCCAAACCTATTACTATATTCATAATCAACAATAGAGTGTGTAGCAATATTATTAAGCCCACTAAAAATTGACTCTCGACTAACTCTTAAAATTCCTGTAATAACCCCTCTATATAAAAAGTCATTATCTTTAAATGCTCCACTAAGTAGGTTTCTAATAAACTCTATAAATTCATTGTAGTACCCATGTAAGTAGGAGGCGTGAATTGGGGTGTCGTATTCGTCTATAAGAATTACTACTTGTTGATTGTATGCTTGGTAAAGTAAAGAAGATAGAAGCTCTAAGCTCTTTTCGTAAATATCTTGTGTTGCTTTTCTTTGGACTATATCGTAGTAGTTATATCTATCTTCATCGT
>JALWLW010000127.1 GCA_027081065.1 Campylobacteraceae bacterium | reverse complement strand
AAATCTCAATGCTATCTTTTAAACACTTTAAGTGAATCATTGTTGCTTGATTTTTAAGTTTTGAGACTTCATCTACTTTTGGTTGAATGGCTTTTAACTCTTCACCCTCATACATCAAATCCATAATTTTACTCTGTAAGGGTTTAAGTGCTTTTTTAATTTTTTGTACACCAGACATGGTCTCTTTTCGTACTACTAAAAGTTTCTCTTTTTGTTCTTTTGAGAGGTTTAACGCTTCTTTGTCCCAATGATGCATTAACATTTTTGTAAGATGAGGAAGTGCATCTATGTTCATTAAAAATGGAGAGTTTTTAAGCGCATTCATTTTACCATCAGTTTGCATTTTAGTAATAAGCTTTACAAACTTTTTTTGAGGATAGTTTGCATAGAGATAGTCAGCAATTTTTTCAAGTTCTTCTTTGCTAACTGAGCCTTTTTGTGATGGCATAAGCCCAAATTCAGCAACTTTATTAGACTCACAAACCGATTTAGAAACATTAGGCTTTAGCGTAAACTCAACAATATGTCTTTTAACTTCAGTTTCATCTTGTAATGCATCTTTAGCATGAAAAAGGACAGCATCAAAAGGTGGGGCTTTAAGCGTTTTCATCTGTTCTGGAGTTGGGGTAGTTGGTAGATGACACATTGTACATTTACTTTTCATCAACGCTTCACCTGTTGGTGATGCGTTGGCTATGTTAAAAAGAGCTAGGGCTAAAAAGAGATTTGTTTTTAATTTCATGAGAGTAATCCTTATTTTTTTGATAATTCTACTCTCTTAGTGTTAACTCTGTATTAATTATTCTCAATCTCCAACAACTTCCTTTTAACATCCAACCCACCTGCATACCCCACCAAGTCACCGTTACTTCCTATGATACGGTGACAAGGTATCATAACAGAAATAGCATTTGCTCCATTAGCAGAAGCAACAGCTCGGACAGCTTTTTCGTTGCCAATGGACTTAGCTAAGTTCAAATAAGAAGAGGTTGTGCCATAGGGTATGGCGATGAGTCCATTCCAAACAGACTTTTGAAACGCTGTTCCAAGCATAAGAAGAGGAGTGTCAAATGTTTTTTTCTCACCTCTAAAATAGGCTTCAAGCTCTATAATAGCTTGTTCTATGACTTCTGATAAGTCTTCGATATATTGGGCATTTAAAGCTTTTTGTATTCGGTTGTCAATACGACTTCTCATCTTTCGATATCGCCAATCGGCTAGGCATAATTTGCCATGGTAAGAGCCTAAGAGGATTTCACCCACAGGGCTTTTGTAGTATTGGATTGATATTTTATTCATTGTTTAGTTTCTTTTCATAATGCCGTTCTCTCATACACAAAAATAGAGCCAAGCCAAAACCTACAGCTACTATCGTTGCTAGAATAGGGATATATATTTTTTTCATACCCAACTTTTTACTCTCAAAAATAATAAAGATGATAACTACCACACTGACCATCATAAAGTCTAAAGCTGTTGTACTTGCTACTCCATTTGCAAAAAATTCGGAGAAAAAAAGCCCAATATCTAAACCATGCTCTAGCAACCATGGTAAAAAAAGACTATAGGGTAACACTAACCCTAATATAGATAATAGCGAATAAACATTTTTCTTTGACATTTTAAATCCTTTAAATTTAAGTTGTCAAAGTATAGCTACATTAAAAATCTTTGTCATTCACTTAGATTCATTTTTTTCGCAACTTACTCAAAGTCTGAGGAGCAATCCCCAAATACGAAGCGATATGATAAGACTTTACTTTAGAAAAAATAGTTGGATACTCCCTAAGCAGTCGCTCATAGCGTTCCTCAGCACTTTCACTCATCAGCGAAATCACACGTTTATAGGTTGAAGCGTACCAAGTATCATCATCCGTCCGAAGTGTTGCCATTTCATGTTCATATCAAACAGAGCATCCATATCATCAATACTAATCACTTCAAACTCTGCATCTTCAAGAATCTCAAAACTCACTAGTGAACCTGTCTGCTCATAATGACTCACCGAATCATCCATAAAAAGGTTCAGTTTGCTCATGCTCTCATCGTTAAAATAG
>JALWLW010000126.1 GCA_027081065.1 Campylobacteraceae bacterium | reverse complement strand
CAATTTAGCTCCCATACAGGCTCATTTATTATAACGGCTTCAACGAGGAAATCAATCTACATCAACCGACTCTACAGTTTTATTATATCTGCTTTTCTTGAGTGGTTTTTGATTATACAAACGAGCTTAAAATTTTGAGGTCGCAATTTGCGACCTCAAGTTCAGAACATGGTGGAGTTCTACATTTTTTGTTGAGATAAAATTAGTTATAATAAGATATGAATAAAGTTTTTTATACAAATAGCTATGATGTCATTGTTATTGGTGCTGGTATTGCAGGGTGCTCATCAGCTTATTTTTTACAAGAAAAAGGACTAAAAGTTTTAGTGCTTGACCGTGATGGCATTGCTAAAAGTGGTGGTTCATCTGCTGCTGGGGCTTTTGTTTCTCCTAAAATTGGCAAAGGCTCAAACTTACAAAGTTTAACTAATGAAGCATTTGAATTTGCAAAAGAATTTTATCTCAAAAATTTTCCCCAATATTTTACTCAAACAGGGGTAATTCGTATTCCTAAAGATGAAAAAGATGCTGAACTTTTTATGGAGTATGAAAAGTATGATCAATCTAGCCTAAAATGGCTAAGTAAGCAAGAGTTAGAAAAGATAGGTATTAGAGAAGCCCAAGAGAGTTTTTTTTTTAATGAAGCAGGAGTTTGTGATGCTCCTAAAATATGTGAGGCTTTATTAGAAGAGATTGAATACAAGCAATATGATGTTAAATCTTTAAATTATGAAGAAAGTTTTTGGTATGTAGGAGACTATAGGGCAAGTAAACTCATTTTGGCAACAGGTTATGAAAACAAGTTTTTTGATATGCGTTATATGGGAGTAAAAGGAACTTGGGGAACACGTGGGGACTATGAGAGTTCTTTAGCGTTAAATGTTTCAATGCATAAAAACATTTCTGTCTCAGCCAATATCAATGGCATTGTAAAAATAGGTGCTACACATGAAAAAGAGGTACAGAGTTGTATCCGTTGTGGAACTGAGCCATTACAAGGTCTTTTTACTGTAGCATCTGAGATGGTTGATACTTCTGATTTTAAGCTCAAAGAGACTTTTTGTGGTATGAGAGCTGGTTCTAAAGATTATTTTCCTTTGATTGGTGAAGTTATTGATGTCAATGAAATGTTAGCTAAAAACCCAAAACTTGTTCGAGGTGCGAAGTTACAGAGTAAACCCAAATATATGGATAATCTTTATGTTTGTAATGGCTTGGGGGGTCGTGGCTTTGTGTTTGCACCACTTATGGGAAAAATGTTAGCTGAAAAGATTGTTGATGGAAAAGAGATAGATAAACGGGTAAACCCCGATAGACTATTTTTAAAATGGTGTAGAAAGTCACCTGAATTGGAGAGATAGATGAGTATTGAAGATAAAAAACGTTGGGATGAAAAGTATAAAAGTGCTTTACTTCCTCAAAATGAGATTGCAGTTGTAAGAAATTATGCAAAAGAGGCAAAAGGAAATAAAGCTTTAGACATTGCCTGTGGTATGGGACGAAATGCTAAACTTTTAGCTAAGATGGGTTTTGAAGTAGATGCTTTAGACATTTCTGAAGTGGCTATTGAGAGTTTAAGAGGTTTAGAAAACATCGAAGCACAAGTGGTTGATTTTGATGCTTATGAGTTAAAAGAAAATGCTTATGATTTAATAGTTTGCACTTATTTTTTAGAACGTAAGTTATTTCCTCAAATATATAAGGCATTAAAAGAAGATGGTGTTTTTATTATGGAGACTTTTATGCATGATGAAGAGAATGAAAAAGTACCCTCTAATAGAGCCTTTTTACTAGAAGAGAATGAATTAGAAGAGACATTTTCTAATAATTATGAGATTATCTATTTAGAAAATTTTATGAGTAAAAATATTTGTGGACAGAATAGCATGAGAGCTTCAATGGTTGCAAGAAAAACAAGTTAAGAGAAAGAATTAAAGGGAAAATATGAAGATTAAATATAAGTTGAGTAAAGAAGAGTATTTAGAAGCTATTAAGTTACATCAAAAAATGGGTTTTAGAAAACTGATGATTGCTGTTTATATTATGATGGCTGTGACGGTGGTATTAATTAGTACTGATTATAGTAGTGGACGAGAGATATTTAGAAACTTTGGAGCTTTGTTTTTTGCTGTAGCGTTCTATTTGTTACTTACTAAAATGTTAGGAGAGTATCAGTCAAAAAAGCTTTATGAACGAAGTGAAACGCTCTCTAAAGAGGTTAGCTTAAGAGTTTCAGCCAAAGGCATACGTGTAGGAAACAATGAAAAGCCTATACCTTGGGATACTTTTAGCAAATATAAAGAAGATGATAACTATGTAATCCTCTATACAGGCATTGCTAATTTTAAGATTATTCCTAAATCAGCAATGAATGCTGTTGAGTTAAAAGAGTTTATGGGACTGATTGAGAAGCATATAAATATGAGGGTTGTATAACTCTATTTATTAGCTTTTTTTAAATAATCTTTATGACAAATAGGACAAGCTATATAGCTGTGACCTTGACCTTGTTTTTGTGTTGCCATAGAGAGTTTAAAGGTTGCATAACAATTACGACAGCTAACATTTTTATCGGGACGTTTTACTGATGGAAATTTAGGTGTAGTATTGGTTGCTTGTTGATGTGCATCAGAATTTAAATTTTTTGATTTTGTTGAGTTACAGGATGCAAACGAGAGACTTAGTAAAAGAGTAGAGAGTAGTGTTAATTGGGTTGTTGTCATAAGTTATCCTTTTTATTAGTTTATATTATAGTTAAATATAATTTAAAGGAAACTAAAGAGCTATTTTAGTCGCTGTCAAAAAGATATATTCTCTTCCTGTAATGGTCACCCTAAACTTTTTTTGTTGTAAATACTTCTTAGCAAAAATGACATCGTTAAAAAGTAAAGACATTTCAGAGTAAGGGTAGTTAGGGGCTTTTGCTCCATAGATAAGCTCTCCATCTATCCAGCGTGAGTTTGGAAAACCTAAAATAAATGCACCATCAGTTGTTAGATGTTCTTGTACCAAAGACATCAAAAAAGGTTTGTAGTTAATGCTTGGGCTTTGTAGTGTTCCAATGCTTATGATGAGGTCAGATTTTTTTAAATTTAGCTCTTTTATTGCATTGATGTCTTGTTGATAAAAGCTTACGTTTTCTTTTGGAAAACGTTTTTTTGCATAGCTTAGGGCAGAGGCTGAATGGTCAATACCTGTAAACATAATATTCTCAAAAGTAGTTTTATTGATAAGTTCTTGGATTAATTCAAACTCATCCCCTTTGTTAATACCAAGGTTTAAAACATGTTTTCGTTTTTCTATTTTAACAGCTTCTAAAGCTTTTTTGTAAGCATGTAAAAAAGTAGGTACTTCATTTTTGTTAATATTGAAAAATATGGAGTCTGTTCCATACTTTTCTTCTTTCTTTTCTATATTAACAGTATGAAAAGAGTTCGCTTGATTGAGCTTTTGAAAAGTGAGTTGGATGAAGTTTTTATCTATCTGTTTAGGCATAAGTAGTTTGGAAAAGTGAAGTTCTGCTAGGTCTATCCACGTTTTAAAATTTCTGTTGTTGTCTAAATCTGGATGAGGAACAATAAAACTTAGTAAATTTTTTGTTTTAAGTTCTTCTTCTATCCAAGTCGTTATCTCTAATAAACTCTCTTTTCTAAACTGTTTCATCTAATCTTTTACATGTTGTGCAATAAGATGAATCGCCATCCCATAAGAAGTAGAGTTATTATATTTGGTTAATACTCTAAAGTTACTACCACCCATCCAAATATCATCATGCGTTTTGTTTCTCGTTTTAAGTAGATAGGCTTTTGACTCATTAAAAGGCTCTGTTGGTTTAATACCTTTTTTACGTAAGTAAGAAACAGAGTATTTTTTCTTATGAGAAGTTTTAAGCTTTTTAAAACGTGTGCCAGAAAAATTGGTAGGCACAGCCACCACAGCTCCTCTTTTCCAACCTTTTTTGTGCATAAACTTAGCAATAATTCCGATGGAGTCTTCTAAATCCCATGGATCTTTTACGCCGTCGCCATTGTAGTCAACCCCAAAACGTCTTTGGATAGAGGGCATCTGTTGCACAGCTCCCATTGCCCCTGCAAATGAGCCATATTGGGTGTAGATGTCTCGGTTTTGTTCTCGCATGAGTAAAAAGAGGTTTTTAAATTCAGCCTTGAACCATTTGTGCATACGGTTTTTGTGAAAGCCCAAGGTGGCTAAGGAGTCAAGTACTCTAAAGTCTCCTGTATGTGTTCCATATTTACTCTCTACTCCCATAAATCCTACAATGTAGTCCATGTCAATATTGTACTCATCTTCTGCACGTTTTAGCGTAGCGTAGTAGTTCTTTTTAAACTCTTTGGCTAGGGCTAAGGTGTTGTCATCTAAAACGTGGTCTTTGTAGCGTTCCCACGTTCCGTTGGTGCTTCCTGGTTTGTATTTACCAACATATCGGTCAAGGGTCTCTTGGTCTAGCATTGCATTACCAATGACCTCTTCCATGTAGGCTCGTTTGAAATGATGTTTTTTGACCATCATGTTGATGAACTTTTTAACCTCTTTTTTGGCTAAAAAGTCATAAGGTACAGGAGGTAATGGCTCTTTTGGCTCTGTGGCATTGAGGTTGAATGTTATAATAAGTGTTAGCGTAAGAAGTTTAAGTATTTTCATATTTAATAATATCATAATCTGCTACTGTTTATCAATTGTTTTTGTTGTTTAACTATAGTATTATACTCAGAGGATTAAATATGAGAAATAAAAAAATACTTTTAATAGAAGATGATGAACAGATGGCAGAGCTTTTAGAGCGTTTTTTAATGGAACAAAAATTAGAAGTTTCGCATGTGACACGTCCTTCACAGTTAGAAAAATTTGACCTTCTCTATAATCTCTTCAACACGTATTGTTGGTGCTATTGCTGGAGTATTATTGGTTATTTCTACCTTTTTAGCCATTAATCTTTCTGTTTATTTAGATAAAAAAAATGAAGTCTATCGTGCTGTTATGCTTTATGATTTACTTTTTATGCAACATCCAAGTAAAAAAGATTTTGAACTTTATCGACTCAAACATAAGCTTACGCCTGTAGGAGGAGCTAAGATGCAAGAGGTAGAGAGAAAAGGTAAACCTCTTATTGAAGATGAATTGTTACGTAAAACATTACAATCAGGTGATATTGCCATTTACGTTTATGAAGGACATTGTTATTATGCTTATAAAATGGACACGATGTTCTATTATCGTAGTGATGAGCGTCTGACACCTTATAAACTTTACATTAGTATTATTGCACTGTTTTTATTTATTGCACTTCTTTTTCTTTTTAGATACATCTCTTCTTCGATTACTCCTTTGCAAGAACTTTATGTACAAATTCAACGTTTTGCTAATGGTGAAAAAAATATTAATATTAAAGTAAACGGACACGATGAGGTAGCACAAGTTGCCAATGCTTTTGATGCCAGTGTAAAACGTACCCAAGCTTTAGAAAACAGTAGAGCCTTGTTTTTACGTAATGTGATGCATGAACTCAAAACACCTATCTCAAAAGGTAAAATGCTTATGCACTTTATAAAAGGTGAAGAAAAAGATAAACTCTTATTAGAAAATCTTTTTGACCAAATGCAAGGGCATTTAGATGATTTTGCAAGAGTAGAGTCTTTGACCGAGAAGCATTTAGCTTTGGACTTAAAAACTTATGCAGTAATTGACATTGTGGATCATGCTATTGATATGCTCGATATTAAAAGGGATGAACTTTCCATTAATATAGCTGCCCAACGTGTGAAAGTAGACTTTAAACTTTTTTCTTATGTTATTAAAAATCTTTTGGATAATGCTTTTAAATATAAAGATGCAAAACCTATTTATATTTCCTTTGAAGAGAATTGTTTAAGTATTAAAAACTTTGGTAGACCATTTAAAGAAGAAATTTCTAAATATTTAAATGCTTATGAGCGAGATTTAACCCAGCATAGTTTAGAAGGTATGGGGTTAGGACTTTATATTGTAGATGGTATTGTTAGCCGACATAACTATAAATTTTTCTATAAATTTGAAGATAGTATGCACTGTTTTTCGATTTGTTTTATAAATAAATGAGTATTTTTTTATAAAAAATAAATTTATTGAAAAATAAATTTATTTTTAAGTTAAAAATTATTTTAAATAAATGTAATTCCAAGATTATTATACAAGGATTATAAAAATGAAAAAAATAATATTAATTTTACTTATGCTTAAAACAACTCTTTTGGCTGATTTACAAACAATTAATTTAAAAACTTTTGAAGAGTTAACAAAAAAAGAAATTCCTGTTGTTGACATTCGTACAGCTGAAGAGTGGGAGAGAACAGGTGTGATTTTAGGGGCACATAAAATAACTTTTTTTGATGTTTTTGGAGAACCTCATTTGGCTAAATGGTTTTTTAAAGTTGGTCATCTATTGGAAAGTGAAGAGTCACCATTGATTATTTATTGTGCAAGTGGTAGACGTTCTCATAAGCTAGGAAAAATGCTTAGTCGTATGGGTTTTGATAAAATTTATGAATTAAGAGATGGAATTAATAAAGGTTGGATTGATTTAGGGAAAACAACAATTCCTGCACCAGAGGTTTTTTAGAATTATATAATTTTAAAAATAGTTAGTAAAGTTTTGTTATAATATTCTATTATTAAATCAAGAAAGCATCATATGTCAAAAAATCAAAATTTTACAACAAAAATTATAGGTGGAGAGTTTAAAGGAAAAGTTATCGAAATTCCAAACATCTTTACCACACGTTCTTCAAAAGGGATTTTAAAAGAGTCTCTTTTTAATACCCTTCAATTTGAAATTATAGATAAAAACTTTGTAGAAGTTTTTTCAGGCTCAGGTTCTATTGGACTTGAAGCTTTAAGTCGTGGAGCTGCTCAATGCTATTTTATAGAGTACAATAAAATAGCCTACAAAGTATTACAAGACAATATCCGAAGACTTGACCCTACTAGATGTCAACATATGTTTGGAGACAGCTTTGAAAACTTTGATACACTTCTTTCTATGGTTGAAAAAAGAGATGAAAAAACTTACTTTTACTTTGACCCTCCCTTTGCCACGCGTGACGGAATGGATGATGTTTATGACAAAACCTTAGAACTCATTAAAAAAATAGACGCTTCAAAATGTATGATGGCTGTGGTTGAACACATGAGTCAACTTGAAATGCCAAAAGAGATAGGTGAACTTGAACAGGTTAAACGTAAGAAGTTTGGGCGTTCTACTATGACCTATTATGCACCTAAAGAGCGTGTCTAATATGAGAAACAAAGACAAAGACCACATAGCCCTGTTTATAGATTGTGATAACATCTCACATAGAGCCATAGAGGGAATTATTTCTGAGCTTTCTAACTATGGCGTAGTTAACATTCGTCAAGCCTATGGAAACTGGACAAAGAGTAACCTCAAAAATTGGGAAGAGAAGCTTTTGGAGTTTGCTATTAAGCCCATACAGCAGTTTGACTACTCTAAAAGTAAGAATGCTACGGACATACTGATGACCATTGATGCTATTGATTTACTGCATACTAAAAACATAGATGCTTTTGCATTTGCTACTTCGGACTCGGACTTTACACCTGTGGTGATGCGTGTGCAACAAGAGGGTATTAAAGTGTTTGGTTTTGGAGAAAAGAAAACACCTGCGCCTTTTATGGCTGCTTGTTCACAGTTTATTTTTACTGAAAAGCTTATGGCTACTGAAGATATGATTGTGGAAAAAAATACGGTTAAGACCATTAAAGAGGTACGTAAAACGACAAAAGAGTTACAAGAAGATAAATGGCTAAGAAAATTACTTGCCAATGCACAAAACCAAACAATGGATGAGTTTGGTTGGTCGAATCTAGCTGATATGGGGGCGTACATTAATAACAAGTCTTCATTTTCTCCTATTAACTATGGCTATAAGAAATTGAGTACTTTATTAAAGGTTATGGATCTGTATGACCTCTATTTAGATAAAGAAAGTAAACAAATGTCTGTTAGGTGTAAAAACTATACAGCATAAAATGTTATAATTGGTGAAATAAGTTTTATATTTAATTTATATTAAGGATTCGCCTATGAAACAACTTTTATCTCTTTTAGTAATTTTACACTTTACTTTTCTTTCTGCGATGACAGATAAAAGTGCTGCCAATCAAATTGATGATTGGGAGTACAATGCTACTTCTACTATGTTAGATACCTCCAGGCGTATGCCAATACAAGGTAACATTAAAATGGCTAATAGAGTACCGATGGCTATGTCTGCACCTGCACCCATGGTAAAACGTAAAAGTATTGGGCTTTCTGTTGGTGGGGCTAAAGATACCAACAACTTTAAAGCCAATATTGAAAATGGCTATTTACCTAAACTAGATTCCATTACTTATGAAGGTCAATTTTATAATCACTATTTTGATACAGGCATAGGATCTGGTGAGTGTAAAGCACTTTTTTGTCCAAGTTATGCTTCTGCAAAACGTTTAAATGCTTATACAGATGATGAAGAGTACTTTTTGTCAGTTGGGCTAAACTCTGGCATACAAGAGGGTGATTTTAAACGTAAGAAATTAAACTTAGTCGTTGTTTTAGATATTTCAGGTTCAATGGGTTCAAAGTTTAATGCTTATCATTATGACAATATGGGAAAAAAAATCACCAACAATGACAAAGTAGACAAAACAAAAATGACCATTGCGAACGAATCTATAGTTGCCATGCTTTCACATTTAAATGATGACGACCGAGTGGGCATAGCACTTTTTGACCATAATGCGTATAAGGCAAAAGCTTTAAACAGAGTAGGAGATACAGATAAACTGGCAATTCGTAATCATATTTTAGAACTCAAACAGCGTGGTGGAACAAATTGGTCAGCTGGATATAAAGAGGGGTTAAAACTTTTTGATGAGGTTGATTTAAATTCTGAGTATGAAAACAGAATTATTTTCTTAACCGATGCCATGCCTAATCGTGGTGAGCTTTCTAAAGACAAACTTTTTGGAATGGCAAAAGAGGCTTCTAAAAAAGGAATTAATACGACGTTTATAGGTATTGGGGTTGACTTTAACAATGACTTGGTTGAGTATGTTTCCAAAACAAAAGGGGCAAACTACTTTTCAGTGCATTCAAG
>JALWLW010000125.1 GCA_027081065.1 Campylobacteraceae bacterium | reverse complement strand
GTTTTAAACAGTTAGGAACCATCATTACTGCCCATCCACAAGACGTGACAGAGCTTGACCATTTTATTGGAACACTTAAAAGTAAAATAGAAGAGGCAAAAGATATTGAGCAGATAGATAGTCAAGCCCTAGCCGAACTAGAACCTGACCTTGCCCAACACCAACACTCTTTTTACCTAAAAGATGAAGGTCACGTAGACTCTCAACGTTTTATAGCATTTTCTACTAACTATTTTGATACACAATCTAATATAACATGGAGAGAGTTTACCGAAGTAGAGAAGTTAGAGCCAAAAACCATTTATGTTGATGGTCATGCTGAAACCTTTGATTGGGTATTTGACGCTCGTGGTTTGGGTGCAAAAGAGCATTTTAAAGATTTAAGAGGAGTTCGTGGTGAGGTAATTTGGGTAGAGTCAAAAGAGATAGACATTAAACGCCCCACCCGTCTGCTTCACCCACGCTATAAAATCTACATTGTCCCAAGAGGCAATGGATGTGAGGGGATAGAGTTAGAGTATTGTAAAGAGTGTAAAATTGCTCAAACACCTAACTCTAAACGCTATATTATAGGTGCTAGTGAGATAGAGAGTGAAGATATGTCGCCTATTTCGGTACGTTCTAACTTGGAACTGCTCTCTGCTCTCTTTACGGTTCACCCAGAGTTTGGAGAGGCAAGAGTGGTCAACACAGAGACCAACTGTCGCCCTGCTTTTAGAGATAATCTACCAAGAATCGAGAATGAAGAGGGGTTAACGCGTATTAATGGGCTTTATAGACATGGGTACTTATTAGCACCTGCTGTGGTGGAGAAGGCTTTGAATGATGGGATTTATAAATCGTAAGGTGTAGACCCCATCTACACCGTCAAAACCAAACATAAACAACAAATAAATTTGATACCCAATTAAACGGTGTAGTCGGGACTACACCCTACAAAGGAAAAGCATGATAAAAGTTTCAGTAAACGGCGAAATAAAAGAGCTAGATGAAAATCTAAATGTTAAACAACTAATAGAAGCACTAAACTACAAAACAAAAGGCTTCGCCGTTGCCATTAACACAACATTTGTTTCAATTAAAAGCTATGAAGAAACCATCATCAACGATGGTGACACCATAGACATACTAGCACCAGTTCAAGGGGGATAAAATGAACAATACTAACGACACATGGGAAATAGGTGGGAAAACGCTAAACAGTAGAATGCTCATCGGTTCAGCACTCTACCCAAGCCCTGCCAATATGGAAGATGCCATTAAAGAGAGTGAAGCCCAAATAGTCACCGTTGCTCTACGTCGTCAATCAGCAGGTGAAGGTGGAGGCAACAACTTTTGGGACATTATCAAAGAGCTAAACATCAATGTTCTTCCCAACACAGCAGGGTGTCACTCTGCCAAAGAGGCAATCACCACAGCAGAAATGGCAAGAGAGGTCTTTGGCACAAACTGGATAAAGCTTGAAGTCATAGGCGACCAATACAACCTACAACCCGACCCATTTGAAACGGTTAAAGCAGCTGAAATTTTAGTAAAAGAGGGTTTTGAAGTCTTCCCCTACACTACTGATGACTTAGTAGTAGCAAAACGTCTAGCCAATGTTGGTTGTAAAATTCTCATGCCATGGGGTTCCCCCATTGGTTCAGGTCAAGGACTGATGAACCCAAGCAATCTAAAAGCGATACGTAAACTGTTCCCCGAACTAAAACTAATAGTAGACGCAGGAATAGGAAAACCAAGCGACGCAGTAGAGGCTATGCAGTTAGGTTACGATGGAATCTTACTAAACTCTGCTATTGCCTTAGCACAAGACCCTGTCAAAATGGCACAAGCATTTAAGTACGCCACCATAGCAGGACGACTAGGCTACAAAGCTGGAACCATGCAAAAACGTGAGTTTGCTAGTCCATCTACTCCAACGGTTGGGACTCCTTTTTGGCATCAGTTTTCGTAAGGTGTAAAAAGATTGGTAATTAATTAGCCATTAATTTTCCTATTTTTTTCACAAAGCCTTATAAAATAGTTATTTATAATTATATTATTTACGTAAAAATATTGGTAATTTTATAA
>JALWLW010000124.1 GCA_027081065.1 Campylobacteraceae bacterium | reverse complement strand
CTGGTGTTCTTAAAGGTGCTGGTCATGTTCCTAAGCCTAAAGATGGAAATGGTAAGTTTAGATCAAAAGGTGTTGGTAAAGCACTTCATGAGTGGTTTAATGGTTCAATGAGAGAAATGTTCTCTTAATTATAAACTTTTTTGATTATTTGCACCTATCTTCTTGGGATAGGTGCAGTCACTTACTGACGTAAGCTCTTTTACCTAAACCCAAGAATCTAAGCACAACTAATCCAAAATATTTAAATCTTTTTAAAAACAACTTCCCCATTTTCAACAACCCCAACTTTCCCTTGACAAGCCAAAGAAGGAAGCGAAACATAATTCTTATGTAGTAAGCTCTGATGAAAATGACCCTCAATAATAAGAGCATCTTTAGGGTAGTGACTTCTAATAGCATCAAATCTTTTTTGATAACCTTTAAAGTCTCCACAGATTTTTTTAATTTTTAACTTAGTCATTCTATGGTCAATAATTTGTTTTTCAAAAGGTCTTAGCCCTATAAGTAAAAGTTTATTTCTTAAGATTTTACAGTATAAGTTATAACCAAACCCAGTTTCATATTTGTCTCCATGGCTTAAAAAAACATCTTGTTTATTTAGTTTATAGTGTATGGGTTGTTCATCTCTACTATAAAATTTAATTTTTGGAAAAATTTCTTTCAAACAAAAGTCATGATTTCCTTCTAGGTAAATAATTTTTAAAGTAAGAGAGAGCTCTTGAAGTAATTTTATAGCTTTATGTGAAAAGGTTTGAATATAGTCATTGTGTCCAAAAAGTAGGTCAAAAATATCACCCATTAAAAAGAGTTGGGGAGTGTTTATATTGCTATTTTGAATATCTTGAAGAAGCGTTAAAAGTTTTTCACCATGATGAGGATAATGAGCATCAGCAACAAAGAGAGCGTTCTCTTTAAGTTCTGGAATTATGCCTTGCTTTGGCATGTTTGACAAAGTCCAAAGAGATTAATTTGAGATGAGTTAACTTGGAAGTTTTCGATGACCAATACTTCTTTGGTAGCACTAGTAATCTCTGTGTCTTTAATGTCTCCACATACTTCACAAATAAGGTGCATATGTTCCTCTTTTTTGAGTTCATATTTAGATTTTTCACCATTCATCGGTACTTCTACAATAACATTGTTCTCTTGCATGACGATGATATTTTTATAGATAGTTGCCAGAGATAGGGTAGGGTACTGTTTTTTGACACTATCATAAATATCGTCAATATTAATATGCCCAGCAGAGTCAATGGACTTTAAAATAGAGGTACGTTGTATGGTGGCTTTTAAATCATTTTCTTTGAGTAAAGTAATGTAGTTTGTCATGATTTAGCCTTATATATTTTTGTTTCTTTGCTTTATAAATACTTATATAAATATTATAGTCAATAATACTTAAATAGCTATTTTTATTTAATAAGGGCAAACAAAAGTCGCCCTTACAAATTATAATCGTTTATAGATTATAGTTCATCAGCATGTTTTGCAAGGTAATCTGCAACACCAGCTGTATCGGCTTTCATACCTTCATCACCAGCATTCCAACCAGCAGGACAAACTTCACCAAACTCATTAGTAAATAACATTGTATCTACCATTCTCATCATCTCATCAATATTTCTTCCTAATGGAAGGTCATTTACTACTGCATGTCTTACTGTACCATCAGCATCAATAAGGAAAGAACCTCTAAGAGCAACTGCATCATTTAAAAGAACGTCGTAATCTCTAGCAATTTGTTTAGAAAGGTCAGCTACTAAAGGCATATCAACTCTACCAATTCCACCATTTTCAACTGCTGTTTCTCTCCATGCAAAGTGTGAGAATTGGCTGTCTACAGATACACCAATAACATTAATTCCTTTTTCTCTAAAAGCTGCTGCTCTTTTTGAAAATGCAATAATTTCTGAAGGACATACAAAAGTAAAGTCTAGTGGATAGAAGAAAAGTACTGCCCCTTTTTCTCCTAAGTTATCCATTAAGTTGAAGTCTTCTACGATTTCTCCATTTGCTAGTACAGCTGCTGCTGTGAAGTCTGGTGCTTTATTTGTTACGATCATGATAATTCCTTAAATAATAATTTTTATTAACAATGAAATACTATCGTATAGACCTAAAAAGAAGTTTATATTTATTACTTTTTAGGTTTATCTTTAATTACCAACTGAATAGGTTCTGCTGTATTGACTCCAAGGTAAGGCTCAGCTGCTTTGATGAGTATAGGAATAATTCTTCGTAAATCTTTTGATTCACCAATTGATGAGACATCAACTCTCCAAAGTTCTTTGTTGGAGGTATCTTTTGCTAAAAGCGTAACATATCGGTTATAATAGATATGGGTGGTACTGTAGGTGCTATAGCCTCCAAATCCTGTTCCATAGTAAGGATTATAAAAGGGACTATAATATCCACCATAGCCGTAACCATAGCCCATATGGAAAGAAATATCAGGTTCAGTATAGGTTTCAGTCTCTTCATTAACTTTTTCTAATCCATAATCAAAATAAATAAATTGTTTGGCTAAATCTTCTGATACTACAGGAGTATAGCCTTTTTGCTTTAAAATATTATCTAAAATTTGACTATGTTGTTGAAAGACTAATCCTTGGGTATCTTTTTCTTTATCGAGTGCTTTTATTGTGTATGTAGTAGGGGTTAAACCTATATTAGGTGCTGTGATTGCATCAATCATAACACGATATTTAGGAATAACAGAACATCCTGTAGTGAAGAGAAGTGTAGATAGTGTGAGTAGTAAAAATAAACGTTTCATGACTGAATGACTCCTTTTATATTATTCTACTATAAATTTTCTTTGTTTAGGAATTGTGGAAGATGAATTTTTTATGGAGCAAAGTTAATATTTAAAGAATTTTGCTACCATAGCATCCTATTTTAGGAGTACTCTTATGCAAGAAAGAAAGCAGTTACCTGTTAATTTATATGCCAATATAAAACATAATATTGGCAATGGAAAACCTACCATCATAGCTTTTGGTATGAGTCATTGTTACTCTTGTCAAGCGATGTCTGAAGTATTCTCAGAGATTTTAGAGGAGCATCCAGAATATCAGATTTATGCGATAGATGGACAAAAAGAACGTTTAGTTCTTCGAGATAAATATAAGTTGAAACTGATGCCTGTTCAACTTTTTTTTGATGCACAGGGAAATGAAGTTTTTAGGCATGAGGGGGCATATAAGAAGCCTGTTTTAGAAATTATTATGAAAAAATATGGTTTTGGAAGATACTAATGAAGTTTAGACTATTACTTTTATTGCTATTGAGCAGTAGTTTAATGGCAGAGAAAATTACTATTGCCATTGCTGCAAATGTCTCTTATGCTATTGAAGAGTTGAAAGATGAGTTTAATAAGGTTTACCCTAATATTAAAGTCAATGTTGTTATTGGTGGAACAGGTAAATTGGTGGCTCAAATTAAACATAATGCACCATATGACATTTTACTTTCTGCAAATATGGCATATCCAGAAGCATTGTATGAAAGTGGAGATGCGATAACACGACCATTAGTTTATGTACAAGGTTCATTGGTTTATTTAAGTCAAAAAAAGAGAAATTTTTTAACAATTATGGAAAAATTAAAATCTAAAAAAATTAAGCATATAGCTGTGGCAAACCCTAAGACTGCACCTTATGGGAAAGCAACATTTCAAGCATTAGAAAAGGTTGGTATTTTAAAAGAGCTGAAGTCCAAGTTTGTTTATTCAGAATCTATTTCTCAAACTGTAACCTATGCTCAAAAGGCTGCTGATATAGGTTTTGTAGCGAAGTCAACACTCTTTTCTCCAAAGATGAAACAGTTTCAAAAAGGTATTCATTGGGAAGATGTTAATCCTCAACTATATGATCCTATAAACCAAGGAGTGGTACTTTTAAAACATGCTGAAGGGTCGGTTGAGGCGAGTACATTTTATACATTTATTTTTACTAAGAGAGCTGAAGAGGTATTTAAACGTTTTGGTTATACTATTCCTAGGCATCCTTAATTTTTATTATAACTTTTTTTAGCTACACTACAGTTCGCATTTATTCCACTATAATATAGTAGAATAATATTTAAAAAAGGAAATTGATGAATCGTGGTAAATTGATCTCAGGTGTCGCTGCATTATCTATTTACTTAAGTCTTATATTTTTAGTTTTATATTTTTATAATATACATCAAACTAAAGCTAAAAATTATGTTGAAAAAAATTCAAACAGAGTAACTGTTACTTTGGTGAATAGTGATAAAACAGTTTTTAATAAAAAAGACACAACATCAAATCCTAAAAAACCTGCATTAGCAACTTTACCTCCTATTCCTAAAACAACAATTCCAAAGAAAATTATTCCTCCTAAAGTTGTGCCAAAGAAGAAAGTTCCTAAAAAAGTTATGCCAAAGAAGAAAGTTCCTAAAAAAGTTGTGCCAAAGAAGAAAGTTCCTAAAAAAGTTGTGCCAAAAAAGAAAGTTCCTAAAAAAGTTGTGCCAAAGAAGAAAGTTCCTAAAAAAGTTGTGCCAAAGAAGAAAGTTCCTAAAAAAGTTGTGCCAAAAAAGAAAGTTCCTAAAAAAGTTGTGCCAAAAAAGAAAGTTCCTAAAAAAACAGCCAAAGATCTTTTCTCTTCTATAAAAACTAAAGATGTAAAAAAAAGACCTACCCCAAAAAGACCTAAACGTCCAGTAAAGCAAACGAGTTCAATTAAGCATAACTCTTCTGTAACTGACAGAATTAAAGCTACTCATCAAAGTGGACGTACTTCTAATGCCAATCGTGAAAAAGGAATTGAGAATGCTTATATTGCCAAAGTAAAAAGACATATGATGAATTGGAATGCTGTTGGGGCGAAAGGACAATGGGTTACTGTCCACTTAACGATTTATAATAGTGGGAAGTTTAGATATACAACTTCAGGTGTTTCTGGTAGTATGAAAAGTAGTCTAAAAAGATATTTAGATACTTTAAATAGAATGGGTGTTGGTAGACATAAAAAGTCATCACCTTATTCTATACAAGTAAGATTTAGAGTACGTTAGATACTTAAGTAAAATATATTCAAAGGACAATTAATGAGATATGTATTATTTTTTTTATTGACATTAAATTTATATTCATTTGATGCAGTATTAAATATTGAAAAAGATGTGGAGACGAAAGCAACACTTTCGTTAATGGAAGATAGTGCAACAGCAGGGAGTACCATTAATCATTCTAAAATTTTTAGCCTTTTGGTTAATGATTTACAGATGAGTGGACATTTTATTGTTGATAAACAGTTACATAGAGGAAATTTTGATGATACATTTGTACCTCCTGAATTACATGATAGAGAATATCTTTTAAAGTATAAATATGATCGTTCGGGAACAACACTTAGTGTAAAATTGTTACGTGTAGCAGATTCTTTAATGGTTTTTCAAAATAACTATTCTGTAAATGCAATTCAAAGGTATCCTTTTTTAGTACATAATGCCGTAGTAGAGTTTAATAAGGTTTTAGGTTTTGAAGATATTTCATGGATGAAAAGAAATATTCTTTTTTCTAAATATATAGGTTCACGAAAAAGTGAAATTTGGATTGCTGATTATACTTTAAGTTTTTCATCAGTAATTTTACGTGGAGGACTTAACCTTTTTCCTAAATGGGCTGATTCAGCACAAAGTGCTTTTTATTATACTTCGTATAATCTGGATGTTCCAACACTCTATAAGGTAGATATGAATAGTGGTTCACGAAGAAAAGTTATTGCTTCTGAAGGTATGCTTGTCGCTTCAGATGTTAGTCAAGATGGTTCTCGTGTATTATTAACAATGGCTCCTAATGGTCAAACTGATATTTATGAATTTGATGTAGCTTCTAAGAGGACAAAGCGTTTAACAACTTTCTCTGGGATTGATGTAAATGGAAAGTATATTGGAGATGAGAGTCAAATTGCATTTGTTTCAAATAGAATAGGTAAAGCAAATATTTATACTAAAGCTATTGGTTCACGTTCTGTCTCACGTGTAGCACGTTATGGTAACAACAATAGCTCCTGTGATGCTTTTGGACACAATTTACTCTATTCTGTAAAAGAAGGAGGTTCTACAAATATTTACCTTGGATCAGTTTCTAGCTCTTATGTGCGACCTCTTACTTCTAATGGACGTAATCAATTACCACGTTTTTCTACAGATGGTAAAGTAATATTATATATTAAGCAAAATGGTGGAAGAAATTCGATAGGCTATATGAATTTAGCTACAAAACAGAGTGCACTTTTTTCAATGAAAAGTGGAAAAATTCAATCAATTGATTGGTAAAATATAATTACAAAAGGAATAGGAATGAAGAAAAAGGTATTATTGGTAACAGCGAGTTTAGCATTAATAATGACAGGATGTGCACAAAAAAAATTAAATACAACAGATGATGTAGCTGTTGTACCTGCTACAAATACAACAACAAATATATATGAAAATGTTGATCCAATGGGACAAGGGATGTCACAAGGTAACGGGATGTATGGAAATGGTATGTATGGAAATAATGAAGGGCAGTATGGAAATACTGGTCTTCAAAATATTTATTTTGGTGTTGATCAATATAACATTACAGCAGAAAAGTTAGGAAAAATTTCACATAATGCTAATATTTTACGTAATAGTGGAAGAGTAAAAGTAGAAGGTCATTGTGATGCAAGTGGTTCAGATGAATATAATTATGCTTTAGGGTTAAGAAGAGCTAAAGCAACAAAAGATGCTTTGATTGCTAATGGAATTTCAAGAAATAATATTACTTTAGTAAGTATGGGTGAGAGTTCTCCTGAGTGTGCAACAAGTACTTCACCAGATTGTTATGCTAAGAATAGACGCGTTGAATTTAAGGTTATACAGTAAAATTTAAATAAATATAATATGGAAAATAAATGTTAAGTAAGAAAAAAGTAATTTTTATTAGTTTTATAGGTATGGCATCATTAATAAATGCTTATGAACCTTCGGTTTATGGAGCTGGTGATATTGATAGTGCTAGTCCTTATGGATTAACAAAAACAGAACAAGCAGTACTAGAAAATAAAAAAACACTTCAAATGCTTTATAATAGAATGACTGAACAACAACGTAAAATTGATGGGCTAACTACTATTATTGAAGGACAAAATAGAGAAATTCTTGAACTTAAAGAACAATTAGAAGTACAGCAGACTCAAAGTTCTACTACTACAGATGACAATGGTACTTATTCTTTACTACTTGAATTGGGACAAACTATTGACATAATTAATAATAATTATGTATCTAGGGATGAATTAAAAAAAGTGTTGGCAGGAAGTAGATCAAGTTCTAGACTTGGTTCTCCCATACAGAGTAACTCTGCAGACACTTACCGAAAAGGTGTCCAATTATTTTCAAAAAGAAGTTATAATGCTGCAAAAGATCATTTTGAAGAAGCAGTTGCTGCGAATTATAAACCAGCAGCTTCTAATTATTATTTAGGTGAAATCGCTTATTATACACATAACTATAAAGATGCTGTAAGTTACTTTAAACAAAGTGCTGCATTGTATGATCAAGCATCTTATATGGATGTATTATTTTTACATACAGCCATTGCGTTAGATAAAAGTGGTCAAAAAGCACAAGCACAAAGTTTTTATCAGCATGTAATTGATAACTATCCAAATAAAAAGTCAGCTTCTATTGCTAGAAACAGGATGTAATTCTTAGCTATTAATAAGTTTGCTTCGCTATGATGTTGCAAATTTATAATTAGGAGATTTAATATGACAATTACAAATGAAAACTGTGTTGTAGGTATTGAGTATGAAGTAAAAGAAGCAGGAACAACAGAAGTTGTTGACTCAAATAAAGGTTCAGGTCAACCTTTAGAATTTATTATGGGTAAAGGTCAAATTATCCCTGGTCTTGAAAAGGGACTATGTGGTATGAAACAAGATGAGTCTGCAGACCTTATGATTCCTGCTGCTGATGCTTATGGTGATTACAATGAAGAAGCTGTTCAAACTTTACCAATAGAACAATTTGAAGGTGTCGAACTTAAAGAAGGTCTTACTCTTTATGGTCAAAGTGAAGATGGTCAAACAACTCAAGTAACTGTTAAATCATTTACAGAAAAAGATGTTGAAATTGATTTTAATCATCCAATGGCTGGGAAAGATTTAATGTTTTCTGTAACTGTAAAGTCAGCAAGAGAAGCTACAGCTGATGAAATTTCATCTGGTGTTGTAGGTGGAGAAGCTCCTGCTGGTGGTTCTTGTGGTACAGGTTGTGGGTGTCACTAAGTTTTCCTTATTTTTATAAGTTATACCACAATAGTTGTGGTATAATTTCCTTCTTGTTCGATAATTCTTTTTTTAATTAATTTTTTCTTAAATATATGATATAATAATATTTAATATATTATATATAAGGTTATTCTTTGAAAAATAAATCTGCATTTACTATGATTGAACTTGTTTTCGTTATTGTTGTTTTAGGTATTTTAGCCTCTTTAGCTATGGAACGAATGGATAGAGATTTAAAGCAAGAGGCTGCTACTACAATTCTTTCTCATATACGTTTAGCTCAACAGTTGGCTTTAAGGGATAATAAGCATAGGATTGATAATGATAGTAAATGGCAGACATCGTATTGGCGATTTGAATATGAAAAATGTGATAATCAAGACAGATATATTTATAGAGTTGGTGCTGATAGTGATTTAAGTGGTGGTTTAGGAAAAAAAGAGTCAGCAGTAGATCCTATAAATGGAAAGTATATTTGGGCTGATGGAGCATGTAATAGTTCTGAAGACTTAGATGCTGATGAAAGTCCTGATGTTTTTCTTTATGGAAAATTTGGAGTAGAAGGTATTAGCCACTCAACAACATCTGGAAGTTGTACAGCTCAAAATATCGGATTTGATTTTTTAGGTCGACCACATAGTGGTATTAAAACTTATAAAACAAATAATAATTCAAGTTTTCAGAAATTAATGACAAAAGATTGTATCTTAACATTTAATATGTCTGATGGAACAAGTTTTAAGATAAAAATTGAAGCAGAAACAGGACATTCATCTATTATTGGAGAAGAAGCGTTATAATGATTAATAAAAGCTAAATTATTTTTTTTTAAAAGAATTTAAAGAAACCCTTGACAGAGAAGGAAGATTTCTCTATAATACGCGTCCAAGAACATTGGGAGTCACTTAAAGTTAAGAGGCGAAAATATTGGAGACGATACGAAGGTGTTTTTAAGTGATCTTTAACA
>JALWLW010000123.1 GCA_027081065.1 Campylobacteraceae bacterium | reverse complement strand
TTTAATAAAAGAAAAAAGAGGAGGATGCACACCAGTACGACGGAATGCGAAACAAACAGTATAGTAAGAACAACGAGGAATGTAATGATAAAGATGCATCATAATATGAGTAATATAACTAAAATAGCAACTACAAAGGCAAGGTTTAAATTCATTATGAAATGTACCTGAGACTTTGAGTATTTGCATATTGTTTATTGTCCTAAATTATTTTAAAATAATCGTATCTAAATTTTTATTAACTTTAGGATAAAAGAGTTTCTAAGTACTTAATTATAGGTTCTTTTCAGATAATATGGGTTTTATAAAATGATAATGCTCCTTATCGTTTGAGCTTTTATTTCTCTACACAATCACCTCACAAAATAACCCTATACTTTCCACATGAGAGAGATATTTTTTTCCTTCCTATTTTTAGTATCTCTCTTCATATAATTATTTTTAACCTCTACTTCATATTTCAGTTCTCCTTAGTCATATAGGCAAAGGTAGTGGTTAATATTATCTTCAAATGGTATATAATCTTATCATAATAAAAATGATATAATCCAATAATAAAATATGATTTTATACATTAAAAAACAATTATTTAAGGAAAATCATGAAAATTAAATACTTTCTCCTCCTCCCAATAGTACTTCTCTTTTTGGCTTGTAACTCACAAAAAGTATCATATTCTGAAGCCGTACCCCAACCTATAACTTATCAGCAAACTGCAAGAGCTACTCCAATGATGGCTTCTCCAGTAGGAGCTAAACGAAAAATCACTATGTCTGCAAATATTGAAGTAGAAGTAGACAATATCAATAAAGCAACAAAAGAGCTAACTCTTTTGCTTAAAAGCTATTCTGGTCATATCGAAAATACTCGTCTTTCTGAAGATGGTTACTACTATGCAAATATAAAAGTTCCTTCAGAGAAGTTAATCTCTACCTTAGATGCCATAGCAAAACTAGGAGAAAAAACTTCTCAATCGATTAACAAACGAGATATTACAGAAAGATTTACAAATCATGAAGAGCGACTTAAAAACTTAAAAATTTTTAAAGATAAAATGAAACTTCTTCTTAATAGAACCTCAAACATCGAAGAAATTTTACGTATAGAAAGAGAACTCAATCGTATTCAAACCGAAATAGACATGCTTGAGAGAAACTTAAAAGATATGCAAAGCTCAGTTGAGATGTCACCTATTTCGGTCAATCTAAAAGAAAAAACCATCTATGGGCCTCTAGGGTATGTGGGCAATGGTATTTGGTGGGCTATTAAAAAATTATTTGTCATTCGTTAAAGCTTTAGTTTTTATGCCCCAAAGTACAAAAACTTTCAGCATTAGAAGCATCAATACGACGTAATGTTGCTGTTTCTATTTCAGAATAAAGTGTAACATCTTCTACTAAATAAACTTTTACACCTAAGCTCTCTAAACGCAAAAAGGTTTTATAGCCCAAAGCTTTAAGATAGATGGTCTCTACACCTAGTGTCTTAAAATAGTCAAAAAACTCTGGTGATTTAGAAAGTTTATGAGGATTCTTTTGAACCTCTACTTTACCTTCCTTAACAAAAGCAAAGTAATCAGTTTTTCTAAAACGCTGTGAAATAGTCTTTTGATCATCATTTAAACATATAAGGGTCATAGCTTCTCTTTTTAAAACATTATAGCAAAAGAGAAATGAGCTTAAGCAGCTTGAGCGTCTAAACTTTCATGAATTCCAGTAACTACTTCATAAGGTAAATTTAATTTATGAGACAACATTTCTAAATAAGCTCTCTCATCCTCATTATCTAAGTCAATAGCAAAAAGACTTATATAGTAAACTTGTTCAGCCATTTCTTTTGGAATCTCTTTTAAAAACTCTTCTACATTCAAAGTTTTTTTTAACTCTTGCTCTACAAAAAGTTGTTCTACCTTAGACATATCACCCATAAATTCTAAAATTTTCTTTTGTTCATCACTATCAACTTGACCATCAACTTTTGCTGCATTAATCATCGCTTTAAGTAAAATGTAAACTTCTTCTCGTGAATTTAGTTCATCTACATCTTTACCAATAGCTTTAGAAATAATCTCTTTAATCGTACTATCTTTATGAAAAATCTCTTCACCCATGAGTTTATCAAACATCTCTTCTAATCTTTTAATCAGTTTCATCTTAAATCCTTATATTAGTATTATTATTTAAGAATATTTTAACATTTAAATATTAATTTCAGAGGGGGCTATGGCTTTTTTTTAAAAAAACTTCTGATTAGACAACAAGTACAAATAAAAACTAATATCTACTACTCAATACTATGTCATTTCCAACATTTAAAGCACAAACTAATGCATTAATGGAAGCATACGAGATGTTCTTTCCTAATCCAGCCCCATAAAAGACCCTATTGTTCATTTTTACAGCGAAATATGCCATAGCTTGTGACTCTTTCCCTACACTTAATGCATGTTCACTGTAGTCTACTACTTCAAACACCACCCCCAAAGACTCAAAAGCAGTAGCAACAGCTTCAATGATGCCCTCTGCTTTAACTTCTTTACTTACTGAATCTTCTCCTACAAAAAACTTACCTTTAACCGTTGTAATTTTATCTTCAATCGTAATCTGTAACTCTTTAATTTTATAAATATCTTCTCGGTTCATAAAATATTTAGTAAAAATTTTACCTATCCTCTGCTCACTTAAAACCCCATCGTGCTTGTCACTCATTGCTTGAATAACTTTTCCAATAGATTGCTCCATTGGTTTTGGAACGTTATAACCAAATACTGAAGACAAGATATAAGCAACCCCACCTTTACCTGATTGAGAATTAATCTGAATAATCGACTCATAATCTCGCCCCACATCTTTAGGGTCTATGGGTAAGTACGGCACATACCATAATGCATTCTCTTCTTGCCTATTCATCCCTTTTTTAATGGCATCTTGGTGTGAACCTGAAAAAGCTGTATAAACCAACTCTCCCACATAGGGGTGGCGAATGTGCGTTTTTATTTCGTTGGAGGCTTCAACCACTTTAACGATTTTGTCTACATTAGAGAAATCTAACTTGGGGTCAACGCCTTGGGTATACATGTTTAAACCCACGGTGACAATGTCTACATTGCCCGTTCGTTCACCATTGCCTAACAATGTTCCCTCAACCCTGTCTGCTCCTGCCATTAAGCCCAATTCTGTTGAAGCCACAGCACAACCACGGTCATTGTGTGCATGAACGCTTATTAAAACATTCTCTCGTCTTATTATATTTGTTGACATATACTCTATTTGGTCGGCATAGACATTGGGCGTTGCTGACTCAACAGTTGAAGGTAAATTCAAAATCATCTTCTCTTCACCTTGTGGATTCCAAGATTCTATGACAGCATTTGAAATTTTCACAGCATAGTCCAACTCTGTTTGTGTGAAACTCTCTGGGGAATACTCAAAGCGAACTGTTCCACCATTTTCTTTTCCAAAATCAGCGAAATACTTCTTTATCCACCCTACTCCATTTAAAGCAATCTCAATAATCTCATCTTGACTTTTTTGGTAGACCACTTCACGTTGCATGGTTGAGGTTGGATTGTACAAATGTACAATCACATTTTTAGCCCCTCTTAATGCTTCGGCACTTTTTTTAATTAAGTGTTCACGTGCTTGGGTTAAGACTTGAATGGTCACGTCATCTGGAATTAAATTATTTTCAATTAAGTAACGTGTAAACTCATACTCCACTTCACTCGCACTTGGAAAACCTATCTCTATCTCTTTAAAGCCAACTTCGACCAACAAGTTAAAAAAACGAATCTTCTTTTCTAAACTCATAGGTTTAATCAAGGCTTGATTACCATCTCGTAAATCTACTGAACACCAAATAGGTGCTTTGGTTATCTCTGCATCAACCCAAGTACGATTGGGTAAGTTTATTTTATTAAATTTTTTATATTTCATTGGGTACTCTTGTGTTTATATAAACGCCATGGCGTTATGTTATGATTAAGTTGTAAAAAGGGTGGGTAAAAAGTATGCGTTAAGCAGAGAGTAAGAGTAGAAGAAGAGACTTTGTTCTAATGGTTTGGTTTTTATGTGTCGTTGTGTTTGACATAGGTGACTCCTTCTGTGGTTTATATAAGAAGAAGTTTAACCTATTTTTATGGCTTTGTCAAATTACGCTATAATCCCAAAATTTTAAGGAGTAGCATGTTAGTTAACTTTATTATTTTTTTGCTTATACTGATAGCTGGACTTAGCTATTACCTATGGCGTAAACAATCTCCTTCTATAGACTTAAGACCCTATGAACTACTAAAAAACCAAAATATAAAAGAATTTTCTCTTTTAAAGCAACAAGGGTATTGCAATATTAACTATTTAATTCAAACTGATCAACAGAAATATCTACTTAGAAAGTTTAAACATAAAAGTCAACGAAAAGCCGAATTTTACATACAGAATCTAGCCCATAAAAAAGGCATTGCAGCTAAAGCCCTACTTTTAGATGAAGAAAAACAACTAATGATTTGTAACTATATTGAAGGCGAGCATCGTGCTAAGCTTAACCAGCAAACCCTAAAAAAATTAGCCCGTACCCTAAGAAAGCTTCATCAACTTAAATTACAACAACAAGCTAACAACTTTAAAAGTAGCTTTAAATACAAAGATAAAAAAGCTCAAAATGCCTTTAGAGTCATTGAAACATTTAAACCTGAATACGTTTTAGGACACAATGACTTACACCCTAAAAACATTCTTTTTGGAAAAAAGATACAATTCATTGACTGGGAATACGCAGGAGTTACCGACCGATACTTTGACTTAGCAGCCATTATTTTAGAGTTTAAACTCAATAAAAAAGATGAGCTTACTTTTTTACGAACATACTTTTTTAAACAAGGAAAAGCCAACCATAAAAAACTAGAAGCTTTTAAAGTCATTTACACTACCTTATGGACAATATGGTTTGGGAAGCTTGAACGAGGGCAGATTGATACGGTTTAGAAAAAATTAATACAAAAACCCAAACAACCAAAGTGGAATTTTCCTAGCCTCTACACTGTAATCTACATCTATGACTAAAAAAGAGTTTTCTATATCTTTAATTTGGTTAAAACTCTTATTTTTTCCACCTACTTCAAAAAGGTTTTCCCCTACTCTAAAGTCACCTATGTCTGAGTAAAAAATCTTTTCAAAACAATTCACAAAAAATATTTCTCGAACCGTTCCTACCTCTATCTCTTGGTCAAACTCTTTGGCATAAGCATATAATATGTTTGAATTTGAGAAAAGAAGCTTTTCAGGTTTTTTAGTGATTTTTTTAGAGTATTTTTTCAAAGGTTTAATAATGCCACTTTTATCTAAAATCTCAAAATAAGTATAGAGTGTAGGTTCACTTATACCCAACTCTCGGGAAAGCTTTGCCACATTAACTTGTAAAGGCTTTTTCGCCTCAACCAAACGAAAAATCAACTTTTTAAAGATGATAATATGGGCAAAATCAATTTTATTTAAAGAGGGAATATCCTCATTTATCACCTTCTCTAAAGCATAAAATAATTTTTTTGAAAAGTTCTTTTTCCCTTCCAGGTAAAAAGGATACGCTCCATACTCCAAATATTCTCTAAAAAGTGCATATAAATCTTCATGAGCAAACACCAAATCTGAACTAAGCGTCATAGCATTTTTTAAAACATCTTCTAACGCTAACTTCTTAAACTCCACTCCTTTTTGCATGGACAAAAACTCTCTAAACGAAAGATGTGGTACAATAGTCAAAACCAAGCGTCTACTTAAATCATACTTTTCATACAAAATATTTATCATAGAACTTCCAGAAATTCGTATGCGTATATCGGGAAAACTATCATAAATGTTTTTAAGTTCTTGAGCCCAATTTTGCGACTTATGTACTTCATCTATGACGATTAGTTTTCTACCCAAACTATAAGCTTCGTCCACAAGGTCATAAAGCCGTATGTCTTGAAAAGCTGCATCATCTGCTGAAATATAAAGAAATAATTCTTCTGATTGTTTCAAGTACTGCAACAAAAGCGTAGTTTTTCCCACACCACGAGAACCGATTAAGCCTAATAACTTTTCATTTTCTTTTAAGAAGTTAAGGTAATCACTTCTAATAAATTCAGTAGAGGTTTGAGAAAGTAGTAGTGTCTGTTTTTTTATAAAATAGCTAATATTAGTCATAATACCTAACTCCTTTTAGGTATTATATAGTTTATTTCTTTAAATAAGTAAATATATTTTAGTATTTTATTGATATATAGCTAATTAAGAATATAACTTATTTATAACCCTCATCCCTAAAACTCTTCGCTATAGGATTACGCTCTTTTTTCAACTCCATATCCACATACTCAAAGCCTTCAAGCATCTTCATAGAAGCTACAGTTGAATACCTCATCAACTCTGCCCTGTGAATAAAAATATAAAATCCATTTTCATAAAGCCCTAAACGCGTAGCAGCTGCTGTTGAATAAGTAGTTAAGATGGTATCTTCTTTTGAAAGTTTTGCCATCTCTGCAAAAAATTCTCTTGTCCAAAGTAGTGGATTGTGTGCTGGAGAAAATGCATCTTGGTAGATGACATCTATTTGTTCTTTTATTTTAGGAACTTCTTTTCTTGCATCACCTAAAAGTATTTCTATTTTAAATTGCTCATCTTCATAAAAAAAGTTTTGACTAATGGCTTTTATAATATGTTTGATTTCATCAAATTCTTTGGGATATGTAAATGTATGAAGTGAGGATATAAGCTCTTCATCAAATTCAGGAGAGAGTACATGTACTTTTGTTTTTAAATTATTTTTTTTAATGTAGTAAAACGTGGCAAAGGTATTGTAGCCTAAACCAAAACAAATATCTAAAATCGTTATTTTTTCATAATCTTTTTTAATTTGAAAAGCAGGTTTTACATGTTTTTCTAAAGACTCATGTAACGCCCCATCTTTAGTAGAGTGATAAGGTTCATTAAACTCTTTTGAAAAGAGGGTATTTGTACCATCTTCACAAAGTACCAACTCCTTTTGAGGTCTTAGTACTTCGTTATACACTTAGGCTTCTTTTTCTAACTTTTTGAGTTTCTTTTTTGAAAGCTTTAAATCCTCATTAGACATAATACCTATGTCAGCATCTACAATGTTTTGTGCAATTTGTTGTGCTTCATCAAGTGAATGCATTTCACATGTTCCACATTGGTAAAGATTTAGTTCAGGAATGTCACTTTGACTCTTAACCCCTAACACATCTTTCATCGCTTTTTTCCATGCTTTGGCTACTTTTTTCTCTTTAGGACTTCCAAGAAGTGACATGTAAAACCCTGTTCTACAACCCATTGGAGAGAGGTCAATGATTTCTACTTTTTTAGAGTTTAAATGGTCACGCATGAACCCTGCAAATAAATGCTCTAAAGTATGAATACCTCTTTCAGACAAAATATCTTTATTGGGTTGACAAAAACGTAAATCAAAAACAGTAATGTCATCGCCACTTGGGGTGCTCATACTTTTTGCAACTCTTACTGCTGGTGCTGGCATTTTTGTATGGTCTACAGTAAAACTATCTAATAATGGCATAATAATTCCTTGTTATATTAATAAACGAAATATACAATAATAATGTTAAAATAGCACAATTAAAAAGCATTAGGATATCAGAATGAAGAAACAAGAAGAGTTTGAAGGTGCTGTTACTAAAGTTTTAGAGCTTTTAGGCGAAGACCCAAAAAGAGAAGGTCTACTTAAAACCCCTTCACGTGTGGCAAAAGCTTGGGAATTTTTAACAGAAGGTTACCACGAAGACCCTGAAGCCATTTTAAACAAAGCCCTATTTACTTCTAGCAATGATGAGATGGTGGTTGTCCGTGACATTGAGTTTTACTCTACTTGTGAGCATCATATGTTACCCATTATTGGAAGAGCTCATGTCGCCTACATACCTGATGGAAAAGTAGTGGGACTCTCAAAAATACCTCGTATTGTAAATGTATTTGCTAGACGCTTACAGATTCAAGAACAAATGACGGAACAGATTGCTGATGCCATTGCCTCTGCCATTCATCCTAAAGGAGTAGCTGTAGTTATTCATGCACGACACATGTGTATGGAGATGAGAGGAGTACAAAAGATTAACTCTACCACGGTAAGTTCAGCTCTAAGAGGGCTCTTTAAAAGTGACCAACGCACACGGAGTGAGTTTTATAATATAATAAATACCCCTGCCCCTTCAAATTTTTAATGGGTATTTATTAAAGATGATGAAAAAAACTTAGAAAACCATGAAGTATTATCACTATCTAAACCTTTTTTTTGTTTAATAAGCACATTAAACTTATCTAAAAGTTTTTTATATTTTTGAGTAATTTCAATTCTTTCAAACATAAAAGCATCTATCTCCTCTTCATATTTTTTTTCTATTTTTCTTTGAGCCTCTTCAGCCAAAGACAATTTAGCTGTTAAAACACTAATCACCTCATCTTTACTCTTTAGACGTTTTTGAAATTCATCTAAAGTTGCATTATGCTCATCGAGTACATATTTTTGTCCCATATAACCTGAACTCAACTCTTTATTTTTCTCTTTTAATCGTTTATTTTCTCGCTTAATTTGAAAAATCTCATCTTTAATTTTACGAGTTTCTTCAGTTTCAACACTGTTATTTGAAACAAATTCATCTAAATATGCTTGATATCTTTCTTTTATGAGTGATTTTGTTATTAACCAACCAAAAAAATATCCTAATAATAAGGCTATAAAGATATAAGTACTAATTTGTAATGCTATATTTATCATTGTTTAATCCTTGTTAACTTAAATTCTATGTGTCTATTTTCTAAAGGGAATGCTTCTCCATAACCAATCGCAACAATGAAAGGCAACGCTGTTCTTTTTAAAAAGTATGCCTTAAGTCTATCAGCTCTTCTCTGAGACAAGATAAGATTATCTTTTGCTGTACCAACACTATCTGTATAGGCTGTAATACTTAAAATAAAATCCTCTTTAATATTATTAAGAAGAGCAACCATTTGAGTTAATACTTCTTTGTTTACATTTGGAGACTTGGTTGACTCTAGCGAAAAATCATTGACAGTAAATTGTACAGGATTTACATCTAGCATTTTCTTCAATACTTTTTCTGCTAAAAGAAGAGAACGTTGAGGGGTATAAATTTTTCTTTGTCGTAAATCTGTTTTCATACATACTTTTTGAATTTTTGACAATCTAAGCTCTTCTAACTGTTCATCATATATTGGTTGAACATTCATATAGAGTGTAAAGCTTATAAAAAAGATAGTAACTAGTAAAGAAAATAAAATGCTTCTATTTAATGTCACGTATGTTTCCTTACTTCAATATTAAATTATTTATTTCAATATTC
>JALWLW010000122.1 GCA_027081065.1 Campylobacteraceae bacterium | reverse complement strand
GTTTCTAAATAATCGCTTTGCATTTGCAGTTGTATTATGAATTAATGCATTTTTTTCTATGGATGATAATTCTACCATCTTAGATGCTACTAAATCACAATAAGCTGGTTCATTACGCTCTCCTCTATGTGGATGAGGGGTTAAATAGGGAGCATCTGTTTCAATAATTAATTTTTCATAAGGAATTTTAGGATATACATTAATGAGTTTTTTAGCATTTTTAAAAGTTAAAACTCCACCGATACCATAATAAAAATTTTTATCTGAAAGTTTTAAAAGTGACTCATCAGCATTATAGCAATGTAACACACCTCCTGCAGTACCAGCATAATTACTGAGTAGTTCTAAAGAGTCAAATGAAGATTCACGAACATGTACAATAAGAGGTAAATTTAACTCTTTCGCCCAAAGAATTTGCTCTATAAAAACCTCTTTTTGCAATTTTTTTTCTTCCTCTATCTCCTCTTTACTTTCAGGTAAACGAAAATAGTCTAACCCACATTCACCAATAGCAACACATTTAGGATGATTTACGAATTGTTCTAAGAATTTTTTATTGTAGTTCTTTGCATCGTAGGGGTGCACCCCTACAGAAAAGTATATTTCATCATAACGCTCACTAAGCTCAACAGCACGTCTTAATGTTTGTGGATCTGCTCCAGGAATAATAAAGCGCTCAACACCTTGTTTTTTTGCACGTTCTATTACCTCTTCTATATCATCATTATATCGTTCATCATCTAAATGGCAATGGGTATCAATAATCATTACAGACCTTTAAAACTATTTTAAAGGTATTTTACCATATTAATAAGGTAAAAGAATTGTTTGACCTACATAAATGGTATCATTATTAATTAAACCATCATTACTTGCAATAATTCTTTTATAATTCATAGCATCACCATAAAACTTATTGGATATTCCTTGTAAAGTATCGCCTTTTTTAACAACAATAACACGTTTATCTTGAGTCTCATTTAACAAAGATGCATCCACCATTTGTGCTTCATCTTCTATCCCAATCTCTTTTTTAAGTTCTTTAGTATACTGAGAATTATCAGCTAGACTAACATCTTCTAAAAGATTATTCATAGCCATACTTAAATCCATTTGCTCATCTGTATCTAAGTTTACATTTACTTGATCATTTACTAATTCTGATTCAATCTCTTTTAATGCTTGTAAATATGCTTCTTCTGAACTATCAATACTTGCTACTTCTACAGGTTCAACTAATGCAGCAATATTTTCAGACTCTACTTGAATATCTGAAATAAGTTGATTTTTTACGACTAAAGCTTTATCTAAAGATAAACGTTCATTATAGACATTAAAACCTACATAAGCAAGGCTACCTAATAATACTAAAGAGACTACTTTAGACCCCATACCTTTTTTTGTATTTTCGTCAGTATGTAAAACAGACTCTTTTACTGCATTTTCAAAAACATCATTTGTATCAAACATAACTTTCCTTATTTTCTTGGTTAAGAAATTGTAATAGATAAAAAGGTAGTAATTATGAAATTATCTTAATCTGGAATATTAATTCTTTGTCCCACTTTTAAAAAAGAAGTACTATCTGTTAAATTTTTGTTTGCATGAATAATTTTAAAGAACTGCATTGGATTACCATAAAACTTCTCAGATAAACTCGAAAGTGTGTCTCCTTTTTTAACCACAACAATACGCCCTTTAAAACCACTTTTATCATCTAGTTCTCTAGCAATAGCATCACTATAAGAGCTTGGACTTTGAATAGTCGATTCATTAACTAAAACTTGCATTGAGTTAGCCAAATTAGTCAATTCATGACTTTCATCCTCTTTACGACTCTCTTCTAACATGTCTACCTCCGTAACCTTTAAAATTTTTAAAAGTTCCTCATCTGAAAATTCACTATCGTCAATGGTTTTACTCACACCTAATACAGCTGTCGTATGAGCTTTTTTAGGAAAGAAATCTGTCTGTTTTTTATAAAAAAGAACTCCAAAAGATACCAAGATTACAATAATAAATAAGTTCAGAAAAACTCCTTTATTAAAACTTTGTTCATCTTTGGTTAATATATTTTCTTTATATCTATTTATTTTTGCATCTCTTGTGGCATTTAAATATTCTTCGTCATTATTAAACATTAACAATCTCCTACATTCTAATTTAGGAGTATTTTATCT
>JALWLW010000121.1 GCA_027081065.1 Campylobacteraceae bacterium | reverse complement strand
AACTTTATTACAAACTAAACCTGTTAAGGTTACATATGTTTGACTTGGTTCACTAGCATTATTTGCAGGAACAGTTACATTTATATCTCCTGTATTATCAAATACTATAAATCCATCTTCATTATCTGCATTATCTAGAAAATTAATACGTACGGAGGTGTTACTTCCTGCTATTGCCGTAACACCTATAGAGGGACCAGGGGCATTAAGAGAAGTTGTACTAGGAGGTGTTGTACAAGATATTCCAAATGTACTATGAATATTAAAGTATGCTGGGTTACTTTGCGAAGAGTTACCTTCATTATTAAAAGCAACAACATTAACTGAATATATATTGTCACATGCTAACCCCATAATATCTCCAGAGACATAGCTATTATTAGAGCTATTGAGTTCTTTTTGTTGAACTAACGCTGAAGTAGCATAATCATAAACAGATATATAAAATCCATCTTCATTATTAGCGTTATCTTTCGTTGAAATACGAACTGAAGTATCAGATAATTTACTTACACCCACGTATGGGCCTGGGGAATTTGGTACAGCAGCCTCTACCAAAGAACTTATAAGCACTAGAGTTGTTAAGAGATTTTTAACAAACCCCTTTCTATTCTTAAACATAATATTTTCCTTTTTTACATTATTTTGAAGCTAAGAATATTAACATAAATAATATAATATAATTATTCAATAATATGTTTTTATAAAGTATATTAAAACAATATAAAACAATTTATATAAATAGATAAAAGGAAATGGCTACTTTAATAAAATTACCATTGAAGTTTTTTATTTTCAATCTAAAAAAATGTCAGGGGAATATAACTATCTGGTCTATAGCCTAATTTGGATAATTGATTTAAAAGCTTTAATTTTTCTTCTCTTTATCCTCATCATCTTTTTTAGGTGATTTCAAAATAAAATAAGTTCCTACTAAAATTACTGCGTATAATATGTAATGAATAATGTTATCTGCTGGCATCATAACTCCTTTTCTTTTATTGTACTAAGAATTTATTTATATTTAACTATATCTCTAGGCTCTTTCGCTTCAAAGGCATAGCCTAAAAGAGAAATGGCTTTGGCATGAAGCAAAATTCTTTTTGAACGGGTAACGGAACCATAACGTTCATCACCAACGATAGGGTGTCCAATGCTAGAGAGATGCACACGAATCTGGTGTGTTCTTCCTGTCATAATCTCAATGTCTACTTTTGACTTTTTACCTTGTATCTCTAAAGGTCTGACAATGGTAACAGCAGGTCTTCCACGCTCTTCATTTATTTCTGAAAAAGCTTTTCCACCTTGCTTATGTGTCGCAATGGGAGCGTCTATACGTATCTCTTCACAAAAAACCCCCTCAACCCAAGCGACATAACGCTTTTTTACTTTTCGTTGTTTAAATGCAGCAATAGCATCTTGTAAAAAATCTTGATTTCTAGCTAGCAGTAAAACCCCTGAAGTATCTCTATCAAGTCTATGAATGAGTTCTGTTTCATCTTCTTCAATGGCTTCTGCTAACTCATAAGTATCTAAAAGTGCTGGTTTATTAATAGCTACAATGTTTTCATCTTGATAGATAATCTTTACTTTATCTAACTCTTCGACACGAAAAAAAGTATCATTTGGCATTTGAGCTCTAGCTACTTTAATCTTTTTATCAAGGTAATAGACCAACCCACGATCAATCAAATCTTTTGCCTTCTTATTTGAAATTCCCTCTTGTATTGCCAATATTTTGTATGCTTTTTCCATTTATAATTCTCTCTTTATAGATTCTAATATCGGATTTATATCCGTTCTTTGTATGATTTTTGTCTTAATTAACTGTCCATGTTGTTGTAATCGTCGTGCTAAGTTTTCTTCACTCACAATCGCGATACCTTCAATCATAGAGAAGATATCTCTTTGATTAAAATAGTGTTCACCTGAAATAATTTTACATCCAAATTGAGCTGCTTCAGCTGCATTATGCCCACCTATCTTAGCAAAAGCACCACCCAAAATAACAATGTCAGAAATAGCATAAATATTGACCAATTCCCCCAAAACATCAGCCACAATAATGTCTGAATTTAAGGCTTCACTTTGTGAATATTGATGCCAACTATAATGCTCTTTAGCTACACAATTCTCTACCATCTTAGCAACTTCTTCAAAACGTTCTGGATGACGTGGTACAATAATTAAACGTGCTAAAGGTTCTTCTTTTTTCAATTTTACAAAAGCATCTAAAATAAGTTTTTCTTCACCCATATGCGTACTCGCAGCACAAACCAATAAATGTTTAGGCTTGGTTAACTTTTTTGTTGCTTTAGGAATTTTTGCCAACTTTATGTTTCCAATAACCTGTATATTTTTAGCCCCTAAAAGCTCTAAACGTTCTTTATCTAATACACTTTGCGCATAAACTTCATCTATCTGTTTAAATATCAGTTTATAAAACCACCTCATCCGTTTATATTTAGGAAAGGAACGGTCACTCATTCGTGCATTAATAAGTAAGGTTTTGGCACCTCTACTTTTTGCCAAAGTAAATAACAAATACCAAAACTCAGCTTCCATCACTAGTAAAACTTTTTGAGGCTTTAACCATGAGAATAGTAAAGGCTCAAAAGGTAAATACCTACTCTGCTCTTCTTGCTTCAAAGCAATTGCTTCATACCCTGTTTGTGTGGTCGTACTTAAACGTAAAATATCATTTGGTAAAGCATCTAAAATTGGATAAATAGCTCTTGCTTCTCCAAAAGAACAGACATGAAACCAAATACCATTTTTTCTGAAAGAGTTATTGTTTTTTAAAAAGAAACGTGCTGGAATTGAATCTTTATATTTGATACTACGCTTTGAGAAAAAGTAGAGAAAAGGAAGTGATAATAAGTATAAAAAAATACTCAGAAGTGAATAAAGGACAAAGAAAAGCTTATCCATCAATGTACAAAAGAAGCCTTAAACTTCTTCTGTCTCAACCTCTAAGTACATAATCCTACCACAATGAGGACAGGTAAGTAACTCTTCTGACTTAATTAAAGTAGCATACGTATTATCATTAAGTTTCATATAACAACCATAACATGCTTGTTTTTTAACAGGAACAACAGCTGTATTTTTCGCCCAAATACGAATTTTTTCATAAAAAGAGAGAATCTTCATGTCTATTGCCATTGTTTTAGTATTTCTCTCTTCAAAAAGTTTCCCTTTATCAGCATCAATAGATGCCATTTTTGCAGCAACTTCTTCAGAAACTTTTTCATATTCAGCACTTGCTGATTCCAACTCACTGTTAGCTGATTCAATTTCAGCCGTTTTCGATGCAATAATAGTTTGTTGACGTTCAATCTCTGAATTAGCATGACCCAATTTCTCTTTAGCAAGTTCAGCTTCCATAGAGAGTGCCTTCATCTCTTTTTCTGTCTTTACTTCTTTCTCTTTTACAATACCCAAAGCCATTTGTTCATTTAAAGCTTTAATTTGCTCCTCATAAGAAGCTACAGTTTCATTTGCTTTATCTATTGTCGCATTAAGTTCACTAATCTGTCCAAGAATATCATCTCTTTTTTGAGCTCTTCTAGCTAATTTCTTCTGTGCTGTTTCAATAAGTGGCGTAAAGTCATCAATAGACTTGTCTAGTTTTGAAAGTTCAATTAACTCTTCTAAATGTTTGTTCAATCTCTATCCTTTGGGGTTTAAAGCGTCATTATGCAGTACCAATTTGTAAAAAATAATCTATATTATTTCAAATGGGTTTTGTGATTGCGTGATTATACCCAAAACTCCTAAATTTTCCAACTCATTTCTAAGTATCTGAGCAAAAAACTGTTCACTTTCATAGTGTCCAATATCAACCATCATAAGATTTTGACTCATCGCTTTCATCGCATCATGATACTTAATGTCACCCGTTAAAAAACAGTCAGCATTCACCTCATCCATAAGTGAAGCACCTGCTCCGGTGGTTAATGCGATAGAGCTAATTTTTTGTTTAGGAGAAACTACACGCAATGTCTCTAAGCCTAGTTTCTCTTTTAAAAGTTTAAGTAACTCATCTTTTGACCACTCACCTGTTGTTCGACAAATGAAATCTTCTTGAAACTCTTTTTTAAAGCCTAAGATTTTTTCAAAAACATAAGCGTTTAAATGTGTCTTATCAAAATTAGTATGCATGGCAATAAGTGAAAGATTTTTCTTAACCATTATTTCAAGTAAGTTTGCAGGGTAAACAGAGAAATCAAGTTCTTTAAGTCCTGAGAAGATAAGTGGATGGTGGACAATAAAAAGTGTGTTCTCTTTGGCTTTTTCTAAACTCTCTTTATCTAAGTCTAACCCAAGAGCGATATGTTCAAACTCTCGGTTCATATCACCTACAAGCAGACCCGAGTTGTCCCATTTCTCTTGAAGTGAAAAGGGACTTAAGGTATTTAGTTTTTGGTATATTTCTGATATTTTCATAAAATTATGCGTTCACACGCTTATTTCTATCAACTTCCTGCTCTTTATACAAATTAGCACACCCAATAGCCAACTCACGAACCTTCAAAATATAGTTCTGACGTTGAGCTTGAGAGATAGCTTTTCGAGCATCAAGTACATTAAAGGCATGAGAAGCTACCATACATTGATCATACGCAGGAAGAGGTAGACCATTGTCTAAACAGAGTTTACACTCAGCCGAAGCATCATCAAAATCTTTTAAAAGCTTTTCAACATTAGCTACTTCAAAATGGTACTTAGAGAACTCATATTCACTCTCTTTGTGTACGTCTGCATAGGTAGTAACTTGGTCACCTTGTCTGTTCCAAACAATGTCAAAGACTGATTCAACCCCTTGCAAGTACATCGCAAGTCTCTCTGTACCATAAGTAATCTCAACAGCCACAGGGTCACAAGCGATTCCCCCTACTTGTTGAAAATAGGTAAATTGAGTTACTTCCATTCCATCAAGCCAAACTTCCCAACCAAGCCCCCATGCACCAAGCGTTGGAGACTCCCAATTGTCTTCTACAAAGCGAATGTCATGCTCTTGTAGGTTTAGTCCTAGATACTCTAATGACTTTAAGTAAAGTTCTTGAATGTTGTCAGGACTTGGTTTAATTAGTGCTTGAAACTGATAGTAAGCTCCTAGTCTATTAGGGTTCTCACCATAACGACCGTCGGTTGGTCTTCGGCTCGGTGCAACATAAGCTGTACTCCACGGTTTGCTATCTAAGCTTCGTAAAAGTGTAGCAGGATGAAATGTTCCTGCACCTGCTGGTATGTCATAGGGTTGTACAATATTACACCCTTGTTCTGCCCAGTATTGTTGTAGTTTTAGTAGTATTTCACTAAAGGTTAGTGCACTGTTATTCATTATATATAATCCTATAAAATCACTTCAACAGTAGAAGAATCAAGCTCAACTTTTTTAGCCTTGCTTACTCTATCTTCTTGAAGTTTTACTTTTAATTCATCGTCTTGAAGTGCCATAATTTGAATGGCTAAATACGCTGCATTTACAGCTCCTGCTTTACCAATCGCTACTGTTCCTACAGGCGTTCCTGCTGACATCATTACTGTACTTAAGAGTGCATCTTCACCTTTAAGAGGTCCTGATTCCATTGGTACACCTAAAACAGGTCGTGTTGTACTCGCTGCCAATGCACCTGCTAAGTGAGCTGCCATTCCTGCTGCTGCTATGAAAACTTGTGCCCCTTTAGCTTCTGCTTCTTTAATATATGTTTCTGTTCTCTCTAGGCTTCTATGTACTGAAGAGATAATTAACTCATAAGGTACACCAAACTTTTTTAGTGTCTCTGCACATTCAGACATAATGCTGTAGTCACTCTTAGAACCCATTACTATGGATATAAATTTCATTTATATACTCCAAAACTTTAAATTATTGAACGAATAATAGCTATTTTTCTCTTCATATCAGCCAAATAGCCATGTAAAAAATTTAGCTATATTCTCAATAACCTTTACAATCAAAGCCATTATTCTCTCAAGCGTCTCCATACTTTAGCCGTTCAAGACCAGCCTTTTTTTAGCTTTTGCTTCAGCGATACCTCTTCTTAAAATAGTATAACCTGGTAATTTAACAGGCAATTTAATCTCATTTAAATCACCAGAGTGAATACACTCAAACTCTTTGCCTGTGGTAGAGACTATTTTTTTGAATGTAATAAAAAAGGAATCATGCTCTTTAGTTATTTTACACTCCTCATTTTCCATCTCTTCCACACTCACACCTACAGGTAAAACAATCTCAATTTTATCACCTACACATGTTTTGTCTTTACATCGCCATGTTGTTCCATCTTCACTTACTAAGGCAGCTACTTGATGTGTCCCATCTTGAATGGTGAAAGTATGCGACTGTGTATTGTTTCGCTCAAATGGTTTACTTAATAAATAAGCATCTGAAAACCCTCTGTTTTGGGTGGTATGCAACTCTTTTTGATAACGGGCTTCATTAAAATCACCTGCATAAAAATCATCTATGGCATGTCTATAAGCTTTAGTAACTACCCCTGCATAATAAGGCGACTTCGTTCGACCTTCAATTTTAAGCGAGTCAATTACGCCTGATTTTAAAATTTCATCAACATGTGATGCCATGTTCATGTCTTTAGCATTCATGATGTAAGTACCAATGCCCTCTTCTTCGTCTAATCTAAAAGTTGTATTTGAATCTGGATTATGAGCATAAATCTCATAAGGAAAACGACAATCATTCGCACAAGACCCACGGTTGGGAACACGCCCCGTTTGCAATGAAGAGATAAGACAACGTCCAGAGTAAGCAAAACACATAGAACCATGCACAAAAATTTCAAGTTCTAAATCGGGAATGGCTGTTTTAATGGCTTCACAATCTTTAAGTGAGATTTCACGAGCCACAATAATTCGCTTTACTCCCATGTCATAATAGACCTGTGCATCTAATACATTCATGACATTGGCCTGTGTTGAAAGATGAATGGGAATGTGAGGGGCGAGTTTATGTGCCATTGCCACAACCCCAGGACTAGAGACAATGAGTGCATCAGGATTTAGCTCTGCTATTTTAGAAATATGGTTTTCATAAAGCTTAAGTTGAGAGTTAAAAGGAAAAGAATTTACCGTTGAGTAGACCTTTTTCCCTCGCTCATGGGCATACTCAATCCCTGCAGCATATGATTCCATATCAAAATCTTTTCCTGAACGAATACGCAATGAGAAAGTACTGGTACTTCCATAAACGGCATCAGCTCCATAGCCTAAGGCAATCTTTAATTTTTCTAAGTTTCCAGCTGGTGCTAATAATTCTGCTTTTTTCATTTTTTTTCTACTTTATTTATAAGGCTAACATTCTATCAAGTGCTAGTTTTGCGTATTTTCGTGTCTCTTCTTCTACAAAAATCTCATTAATTGGTTGGTTGTCTTCGATTGACTTTAATGTGAGATATAAATCTTCTAAAGTTGTTTCATTCATTGTTGGGCATTCTGGTTTGGTGGAAGAGAGCACATACGTATTTCCCTTACGCATTCTGTTTACCAAGTTGTACTCTGTACCAATGGCTACTTTTTGTTCTGGGTCTAAGTCATTGACATATTTAATAAGTTGCGACGTAGAACCTGAGAAATCAGCAGCCTTAACTACAGCTGGGTCACACTCTGGATGTACAGCAATTTTAATGTTGGGAAATTTTTCACGGTAAAACTCAATGTCATCTAGCGTAAAAAGTTGGTGTACTGAACAGAAACCATTGAAACAAATCACATCTGCTTGGGCTGGGTTACACTCTTCTCCTTCTACTCCAATTACACAAGACTTAAGCCCCATAGAGTTTGCAAAGTTTTGACCTAGACATCGGTCGGGTACAAATAAAATCTTCTTTCCAGATTCTAAGCCTTTTTCAATAATTTTAAAAGCATTAGAAGAAGTACAAACCATTCCCCCCATTTTCCCAACTTTTGCTTTTACAGAAGCATCACTATTAATGTAAGTAATAGGTAATATATCTTCTGTCTTAATTCCATGTTTGTTCATATAAGCTACAGATTCATCAAAGTAAGAACCATCCATCATACGAGCCATGGCACAACAAGCAATCTTTGGCATAAGCACACGTTTTTCAGGAGCAATAATCTTAACACTTTGCCCCATAAATCCAACACCACAAAAAACAACCCAAGGATTATTATCAGCATCACATCGTCTTGCCAACTCCAAACTGTCACCTGTAATATCTGCCATTTCAAACACTTCATCTCTTTGATAGTAGTGTCCAACTACTGTTACAGGAAGTTCTTGCTTTAATCTTTCTATTTCTTTTTTATAATCTATGCTCATTTTTATTACCTAAGATATAATTTAGGAGAAAATACCATAGTTTTAGTTAAAATTGCGTAATTATTTACCACAAATGGAGATTCTAATGGATTTTTTACTGAACCAAAATGTTCTACTTTACCTTACAGCTTATCTTTTAGCTGCTATTCCTTTTGGATTTATTTTAGCAAAAGCTTTTGCAGGTGTTGATGTTCGTAAAGAGGGTAGTGGAAATATTGGGGCAACCAATGTACTTCGTGTACTCAAAGAGAAAGCTCCTCACTTGGCTAAAAAATTAACTATTGTTACCTTTGCTCTTGATGCATTAAAAGGTGCTGTTGTTATTTTAATTGCTATGGCATTAGGTGCTGAACCAGCTGTTTTATGGACAATCGCTGTTCTTTCTGTTTTGGGTCACTGTTTTTCTCCTTTTTTAGGATTTGAAGGAGGCAAAGGAGTAGCTACAGGTTTTGGTGTACTTTTAGTCATGCAACCCATTCCTGCACTTATTGCCATAGCTGTTTGGCTTGTAGCTGGAAAAGTACTTAAAATCTCTTCACTCTCTTCTCTCATTGGATTGGTAGCCTTACTCATTGCTTCTTACATAGTTAATCCTAGTATAGAGGAGATTAACACTCACACCCCTATTTGGATTATTGCTTTTATTATTTTTTACAAACATATTCCAAATATTATGAGAATAATCAATAAAGAAGAAGCAAAAGTAGTTTAAAGTGACCATTCATATAGAAGAGCTTCAATTTGAATGCATCATAGGTATTTTAGATTTTGAGCGTATTGAGCCTCAAAAAGTTATTATTGAGGCAATTATTGAGTACAACTATTCTAAAAATTCTTTTATTAATTATGCTGATATTATCTCGATAATCAAAGAGAATATGATTCAAAATAAACATGAACTTTTAGAGACGGCTCTCATTAAGATAGCCAATGAATTACACTTCAATTATACTCAAATGGATAGCTTAAGTCTTAAAATTACAAAACCAAATATTATAAATGATGTAAAAGTTGCACTCTCCAAAAAATTTAATTTTAAATAGAACATACTTTTAGTATTAAAAACATCATAAAACAAACATAAATAAATAAAAACATCATTACTTTCTTAATATTTTTTAAAAAATGTCTATAAATATTTAAAAAAACTTTAAACTATAACTTTTTTGTGTTATAATATTAAAAAATATAAAAAATAATGAACTTCAAATAACATGATAATTTTAATAA
>JALWLW010000120.1 GCA_027081065.1 Campylobacteraceae bacterium | reverse complement strand
AGGCTGTCTCAGAGAGGTTGTTCTCCTCGGCTATTTGTTGCATAAGTTCATCACTTAGCCAACTTTCTAATGGACAAACCATTGCAGGGTTTCCCTCAAAGGTTTTGGTGGCAAATGCGTCTATTTGATAGATTTTTTGTTGCATATATTTCATCATCCCAAAATCCCCAAGGGCAAACAATAAAAAAGAAACCCATCAACAGAGATAGGCAAAACTTCATCACCACCATAAAAAATAAATCCTCTATAAAACCTCTCTTGACTCGCTTTTGCTAACTCTATCATCCCTTTTAAATCATCTTTTTTAATCGTCGCCTTTGCCTTTACTTCAACACCTATAATCTTACCGTTACGGTGTTCTAATACCAAGTCAACCTCACGTTTCTTAAGGTCTCTAAAATGGTAAATATCGACACTTTGTGTGGCATAGCTTGACTCTTTTAGAAGCTCACTATAGACAAAGTTTTCAATAACACTTCCATACTTTTCATCTTTATACAAAAAGAGGTTTTCGCTATCTATATGCAACAGATAAGAGAGCAAACCTGTATCTAAAAAGTGTACTTTAGGGGACTTAATCACACGCAAAGAGGCATTGACATGATAAGAGGGAACAATTTTAATAATATACATCGCTTCAAGCAGACTCACATAAGAGAGAACCGTTTTATTGTCAATCTGTAATTTTTTGGCTATCTTGTCGTAGTTCAAAAGTTCAGCATCATAAGTAGCTAAGAGTTGAAGAAGTGATTTTATAAGATGTAGTTTAGACAAAGAGATAGATTTTAGCTCTAAAATATCTTTTTGAATACGTGACTCGATATAAGAGGCAAACCAATCATCTCTCAACGCTCTGTCATACTCTATAATCTCAGGATACCCACCACGAAGTGTACTCTCTAAAACTTCACTCAAAGGAGCATAACTTTTAAGTTCACTAAACTCATCTGTAAAAAGCTTGTCAAGCACATTCTCTTTTTTCTCTCGTAGTTCAGCATGAGAGAGAGGATAGAGTGTATAACGCACCATTCTACCTGCTAATGACTCTGTAATCTCATGCATACGCATAAAGTCAGCAGAGCCTGTTAGTAAGAACTTTCCTTTTTCATTTGTTTCATCAACCATCGTTTTAATATAAGGAATAAGTTCAGGAGCAAACTGAATCTCATCTATGACCAATTTACCTTTGGCATAAAAAGCCAAAAAGTTTTTTGGGTCTGTTTTTGCAAGATTGAGTTTGTCAGGGTCATCAAGGGTAATGTAGTCCATATTCTGCCCTTTAGCTAAGAGTTGAACCAAGGTTGTTTTACCTGATTGTCTTGCCCCATTGAGCATGACTATTCTAAAGTTTTTTAGAGCAGTTTCTAGTTTTTTCTCTATTTTTCTTTTAATCATAATAAGAGTATAGCATAGTAAATCCAATTTTTAACTATAATAATTCCAAATTTTAACTACTTAGATTCCAATTTTTAAAAAATGTTAAAAATGGCAAGGGTTAGCATTTTTTGTTTTATTGTTAATCCTTAATAATACATCTATACCGAATATTTCTTCCAGCAGTACCCTCAACCTGCTCAATACACCCAAGCTCTAACAATCCTTTTATATCCCGTGAAGCAGTAGCCGAAGTTGTTCCTGCCATTTTCATATATTTTTTAGTAGTTAGTCCACTTTGTGGATGATTTACTCCTCTGTCTAAAATAGTGTTTAGTACTTTTGTCTGTCTCTCATTAATGGCACTCTCTCTATGTCTATCCCAAAATTTCGCTTTCTCTACCACATGTTCAACCGACTCGATGGCTTCTGTAAGTGCAGTATGTAAAGTAGTTAAGAACCACTCACACCAAAAAGTAATGTCTAGTGGGTTCTCTTTTGTGATATAACCTGTTGTCTGCTCAAGAGCATTGTAGTAGCCTTTTCTGTCACTGTTTATACTTTTTGACATTGAGTAAAGTCTTGTTGTTTTGGACTCTTCTAACTCTGAAAGTACCATGTCAGTAATGAGCCTTGTCAATCTTCCGTTTCCATCGTCAAACGGATGGATAATCACAAACCATAAGTGAGATATAGCCGATTTAATGAGCGAAGCAGGAGTGTTATTAAACCACTCTATGTAGGTTTTTATTTCAATATCAAGCCTATCATAAGGAGGAGCTTCATAGTAAACTTTCTCTTTACCTATCACTCCTGATACTATCTGCATTGTACCTTTTTGTCTAAAGTTACCAACCTCTATGTTCCATAGTTTGGTGTTATGGTTTTCAAACATTTTATAGTGCCAAGTAAGAAGCTTTTCAACGGTTAAACGCTCTTCATAGTTACTATTGGCATCTAACAAAATATCTACATAGTTACTCTCTTTTGTTTTTCCTTGGTAACTTTGAGCTACTTCTATCTCTAACTTTTCTTTAATGGAGGACTTCACACTATCACGGTCTAAAACCTCACCTTCTATAGCAGAGCTTGATATTATCTCATTTTCAATGGCATTTAGTTGACTTTCTTGCAAAGTATCTTGGCTTATCACCTTACTTAGAGCCATCAACTCACCCTGTTTCCTAGAGACAGATTCTATGAGACCATCAAGTTTTTTTGAGTCATATTCAAAATGTGGGTAGGCTTTATATTCCCAAATCCATTTTTTCTCTTTTGTCACTTTAAAGCCTTTTTTAGCTTATATTATCAGAAATGATAGGATTAATCAAGTTATTCCTATCATATTTGATAGGAATATAGGTTTTAATTGTATCATAATTATGTTTTCACAACATCAGGAAAATTCTCCACCATCTCATCATAAGTCCCATACTTTCTAAGTGTCTCAACAACCACAGGCAAAGGTTCAGACAAATTCTCACTCAAATCAAACTCATTCTCCCCAAGTTCAAATGCCAACTTCTCTACAGGTGGCATAAACTGAGCATCAACGCCATCTTTGTTTCCACGTGCATCGACTCTGTACCAGCCATGTTCTTTGAGGTATATATAGTTGAATCCATGCAGACAGTAGATATCGGGTCTATACTCTGAACAAGACAATCGCTGATAGCCAAAACCTGTAGGTATGCCATTGGCACGTAAAAGTCCTGCTAATAAAAATGCTTTGGCATAGCACCAGCCTGTTTTATGTTTGAGTACTTCTGAGGCTGTAGCTGTTGTAATGTTGTCTTTGTAGTCACCTGAGTGGTGTATCTCATCACGTACGTACTCAAAACAGTTTTTGGCTATCTGTTCATCTGTCTCACAATTTTCAGCCAAACGCATGGCTAAAGTATGTACTTCTTTGTAAGAAAAGTCTATGATATCTGTCTCTTTTAAATATGCTGTCAACTTTTTCCTTTCTGATTATTTTATATTATAATACCATCAAGATATAAAAGGAACAATCATGCCTCACCAAATTTTAGAAGATTTACAAAAAAGATACACCTGCAAAAAGTACGACCCAACTAAAAAGATACCACAAGAGAAGATAAAGATTCTATTAGAGAGCATTCGCCTCTCTGCTTCTTCTATAAACTCTCAACCGTGGAAGTTTATTGTTTTAGAAAGCGATGAAGCAAAAGAGAGAATGTATAAAACCTTTGCAAACAGATATCAGTTCAATCAAGCTCACGTAGTAGAGGCTTCTCATGTTATTCTATTTGCCCATAACCCACACTATACGCGTGAGGATTATACAAAAGTAGTAGACAAATATATTGCCGATGGGCGTATTAGAGAAGAGGAGAAAGAGAAAGCCTTTGGAAGTTTTCTGTTTGCAGAGCTAAATAGAGATGAAAATGGAAATACCCAAATATGGACAAAAAACCAAATCTACCTCGCTTTAGGAAATGCACTACATACTTTGGCACGACTAGAGATAGACTCTACAGCATTAGAGGGGATTGACGCTCCAATGGTAGAACAAGAGTTTGCCAAAGAGTTAGACGGCTACAAATGTGAGGTAGCACTTGCTATTGGTTACCGACATGAAGAGGATTTTAATGCTAAACTTCCTAAGAGTCGGTTAGCACAAGAGGAGTTATTTGTACGTCTATAATTAAGATATTTTTGGAGAGTTTAACTATAAACTCTCCACCAACTCCACCTCAAAAAACTGACTTAAAGCCACCTCTTGAGCTTTTATCTCTTCCATCAAAGGGCTATCATTAGCGATGATAAATATTACTTTTTCAATGCTACTACTAATCATACTTGGCACAAACTCCTCTAAAAGCCACTTTGTATCTGCTTCTTCACTCTCAAAACCGTTGGTTGTATCGGTTATCCATGTAGTAATTTGATGTTTTTCTATCTTTTGTGTAGCAAATTTTAATGGCTCACGATAGTCATCACCTTTGCAAAACTGTTTCCATTGGCAGAGGATGGCGTTTTGAGCTTTTAGGTGTTTTAGTTGGTAATATGGGGTACTATAAATAACTCTACTCATTTTACTTCCTTCAAGATAAAATCTAACTACTCAAAATAACGATTTTTTAAATCAAGTAAAAAAACTATCTACAAAAATAACATCATCTCTACTATTTCTAAGCTCCAATAAATCTAAAGTCCACTGTTTGTGTTTTCCTCTTTTTTAGGGGTGACAAATATATTTAATCGTTTTTAGATTATTATAATATTAAAACGATAATTAGGTTTAGATGAAGCTTACTATAACTACTTCAACTTTCAAAAAACAGAGTAGAGTTACAATATGCACAAATATAGAGTTTGCCTCTCTTTATAATATGCTTTGCTCCACAATTTTGGCATTTTGGTACAAATTTCAGTTGGTTTACATCGTCTCTAAAATCATATTTTTTTAACTTATTATTCTCTTCTTCTAAAATGTATGTATTGCTACTGTGTCTCTCTTTTTGTTCAAGTATAATTTTTTCAAGAGTCTCTTTGCACTCTTCAAATCTACGATTGCTAAAGAGTGTAAATCCTACAGTATATCTGTTACCTATAAATCTGTATTTATCCCAATATCCCCTAAGAGGTCTCTCTTCCCCCTCTATATGAAAATAGAGATAACCATTGGTTAAATAGGCTTTGCGAAAGAGAATAGACTTTATTTGTAAAATATCTATCTCTAAAAATCTTTTTTGCTCTCTATTCAGAAACATTGAGAGCGTTGCTACAAAGCCTTCACGCACTATAAAGATTTTATCTTTTGTAATTTTGATTTTACCGTCCCAACCTCTATATGACATATTTTATCTCCTAAGTCTAATTTTTAATTACTCTATCCCTCCAATAACCACTTCCACATAGGAAGAATTATTATCTGTTTCCCCTCTATCTCAATAGTCTCATCTCTATTTGCTGTAACCAAATAGGAGCTATCAAGTTTAAAATACGTCATTCCCTTAAGTAAAGCCTTAACTTCTCTTTGTAGCATCTTTTCATCTTCAATAGCATAAGAGACATTGACCAAATACTCTTTGTCCTCTTTCATATACAAATCTACCTCTTGGGTCTGTTTAAAGTAGTAAACCTCTCTACTTTTTCTACGCAGATGCAAAAATGCCATATTTTCATAGAGTTTAGAGTAGTCATCAGATATAGAAATGGAAAATAACTTCTTAAACCCATTATCAATCGCATAGAGTTTTTTAGGGTTACGTTGCTCCTCTCGTACAGAGTTTCTGTAGATAGGCGTGGTAAAAATAGTATATGCCTCTTGCAGATATGAAATGTAATCCATGAGTGTATCTTTACCTATTTTATACCCTTGTGATTTGTATTCATTGTAGAGTTTATTGATACTCACTAAAGTTCCCATATTGACAAACATATATTTAATTAGGTGTTTTAGTAGGCTTTGGTTACGTATGGTGTAACGCTCTACCACATCTTTATAGACAATCAAATCAAGATAATCTTTTAAAATACGTTTCTGAACATCGGGTTGTTCATCAAAAGTCTCTGCAAATCCACCAGCTACCAAGTAGCTATTGAACGCATTTTGAATATAGCTAACACTCTTAGAAGAGTAGAGATTAATCTCTATCTCTTTGTATCGTAGATACTCTCTAAAAGAGAAAGGAAAAATCTCATAGGTGATGGTTCGTCCACGAAGTGAAGTAGCTATCTCGCTAGAGAGCAGTTTAGAAGATGAACCTGTAATAAAAATCTGCACATTTTCAGTATCGTAAATGCGTCTAGTGTACCTCTCCCACCCCTCAATGTTTTGTACTTCATCTAAAAAGAGATAGACTTTCTCGTCTCGTTTTTGTGGGTAGAGTTCATAATACCCCTCTAAAAGTCCATCTAAATCTTTTAACCCAATGGGATAGAGCCTGTCATCTTCAAAGTTTATATAGACAATATTTTTACCATCACCTCTTTGACGCAACTGTTCAATCAAAGAGAAGAGAACATAGGTTTTACCACTACGACGCACCCCAATAAGTGAGACTATTTTTTTGGTATCTAATGGCACATCATATTCACGTGGCACAATACGCCCAAACTTGCGTTCTTGAAAGTTAATAATGAGTTTTTTAAAGGTCTCTTTCATTTTTATCCTTTTATACTAGTATGATTATACTATTTTTTGTACTAGTATATAAGTACAAAAGCTTAAATCTTCTTTATCCTAAGAATAAAATCCTATTCATCTGAAAAAAGTTCTAAAATAACATCTAATGTCAAAAACATCGGCAAAGGCTCATCGTCTTTTATGGCAATAAAACCTAATTTTTCATAAAAAGATATCGCCTCTTTCTCAGCTAAAAGATAGATACCAATACACCCTGCTAATTTAGAGATTTGATATACCTTTAAAAAAACATCTCTCAAAAGTCTTTTCCCTATACCTTTGCCTTGTAAGGATTTGTCTACACCTAACATACTTAGTTTAATAAGGGGAACAATAGGAGGTAATCCTGAGGGCTTATGCTCTTCTAACTCAAATTGATTTTGGCTATAAAAAAACTATGCTAAACTATCATATTAATTATAAAAGGATTCAACATGAAAGAATCTAATAACTTAAAAAATGTAAAGATAAGATTCAACATAGCCAAAGAGATACAAAAAGAGGAGAAAGTTTTAATGCTCTCTAATCAAGAGTGGAAGAATTTTCAAGAGATTATAAACACTCCTCAGAAACCTACCGATGAGCTTAAAAAGTTGATGGGATTAGAGGGATTTAATTAGTTGTCCCTCTTAGCTTACAATTAGATTTTACCCCTCAATAGGAATAAAAACCCCAGTCTTCAAATTCTCAGGCTTTGTACGTCGTGGATCACGATTATAATACTCTTCAAATGTAGGCTTGTCTGCTACAGCTATCTCATTTTCTATTAAGTAACTCATCATCTGAGCATACTTTTCTTTGAGTCCATCATAAGAGCCTTTGTGTAGATGGTAGAGGTATTTTCCTTTCTCTATGCTCTTTGCTATCACTTCACCTTCAGGTTTTACCGATTTATCATCGTAGCTAATACACGCATCATAGCGTAGCTCATCAGCTGAAATACTTTTTGGGTCATCATAGCCTATGCCAAACATTCTAGCCTCTTTACCCATAAGGTTCTTTTTCTCTTTTATCTTCTTGGAGTAGGCAAAACTCATGATGGCTTTCCATGCTTCTTTGGCACTCTCTTGGTAGTCTCCAACCTTACGAACAGCCAATACCTCAACGCTATCAAAATCTACAATATCTACTTTTATCATTGTCTCTCTCCTTTGTGAAAATTGTTTAGAAAACGCTTTAGGTGAACAACCGAAATTATCTTTAAAAGCTTTAGCAAATGAAGCAGGAGTCTCATAGCCACTCTGCTGTGCAACCTTAGTCACAGAATCTCCTCGAACAAGTTTACCTGTACTTGCACTCAAGCGAACACGCCGAACAAATGTGCTTAAACTCTCTCCAATAATAGTAAAAAATATACGGTGAAAGTGGTACTTTGAAAAGCCCGAAACTTTTGCTAGTATTTCAAGTGTCAGCTCTTCGTTATAGTGTTGTTCAATATAGTAAACCGTACGGTAAACAGCTTGGAGGTAGTCTTCTTTTGTGCTTTTTTTCATGTTGTCCTCTTGGTCGTTTTCTTTTAACCTGAGTTCGATGGAATATCCTATCCACAAAAGCCTAAAAATAGGTAAGGTTTTCTAAATTAAATTCGTAGGACTAGCCCGTAGCTAATTCAAGAATTTTATTTGGGAAAGATTGCCTATTTTTAGGCTTCCCTTCGGGTTTTATGAGGTTTTCCATATGCTTAGACAGATTTTTTTGAATTAACCAGTTAGTCCTGCAAAAATCTGCCGTTGCCTATAAAAAACCTCATAAAATTATGGATAGGATATTCCATCGAACTCAGGTTATCGCTATTATAGAACTTTTTAGAGTTTGGTACTACTCTTGGATTGCTAGTTTATATCTCTATTCTCCAAAATCACCACCGTACCATCAAAAGCCCCACTAGTCAAAAGGCTTACATGTAAAGCATTTGGTCCTGCGTTTAAAATGCTATCTTTTTCATCTAAAATACCATCACTGTTCTCATCACCATAGAGCATTCCAATATGAGCATATCGACCATTTTCACGATACTTCACTGCAATAAAATCACCCTTATTAAAATCTTTCCCCCATCTTAGTTTTTTGTTTGGTTTACCTTTTTTTATTTTAAACTTCTTCTTTACTTTAAGTTTGTCTACAAGCATTACTACATTATAGTTTTTGGTATTTTTCTTATGATTCATCTCTTTAGAGGTTGCTACCAAAACATCAGCACAGTCCACACCAATATAGTTTCTACTTTGGTAAGGCATTGAGCCAAAAATCCCAGGTACATTAAAAAAAGTTGTCAAGTAACCAATATAGCTTTTGTCTAACATATATGAGACTCTAAAGACTTTAGGAGAGAGTCCTCTGTTTGTATTATCTTCTAATCCAGCACTTTTAATGACTTTTCCATTAGTCAATGTTGCCTCTGCCGTAAACCAAAAGCTTCCTAGTTTCGCATGATAGTAAGGGTTATTTTTAGGTCTATTTTCTTCTAAAATTTTATGACTTAGCTCAACCTCTTTTTTATTTTTAAAAGCTTTTATCTCCACTTTTTTATAGTCAATTTTTCCATAACCAACCCACTTGTAAGCATTTTTCTCCCAAGGGTGGTTTGCATTTTTATAAAACTTAGAAGTATCAGGAATAATCTGATACCACTTAATGCTCTTTGCATTTTTGACATTGAACTTTAGTTTGAGTTTTTGAGTTGGTAGCAGGTAGACTTTATGGGCTTTTTTATAGGCTTGATTGTCCAGTTTGTAGCTTATCTCGGTGGAAAATAGAATATGGCTTAGCAGTAATAGAAGTAGTAATTTTTTCATTTTTATCTCTTTTTGTTGATTATACTATTTTTTCCCTCTTTCCTAAAAAAACTAAAACAACTACTTCCTTTAAAATTTTTCACTACGTATTAAAACATAAAAGGTAAAACAGAGAGTACAATTAACACAGCCATGCTAATGTTAAACCATTTAAGTGTATGTTCATTTGAAATTATTTTTTGTAAAAAAAGCCCACCTAATGCCCAAAAACTCGTACTTCCTAAACCTACAATAAGATAGATAAACGCTATAATGAAAATTTGTATCAATAGATTTTCCGTAGAATTTGTAAATGAAGTAGTTGAGGTAATTGCCATCATCCATGCTTTAGGGTTAAGCCACTGAAATAAGAGTGCCTCTAAAAAGCTCAAAGGCTCTTTTTTACTAAAACCTTCATCAGAAAATCTACCTGAAGAATTTGCGATTTTCCATGCCATCCATAAAAGATAAATCATACCAAGTATTTTCAAAATATCATAAAGCTTAGGGAACAGTTCAAAAACTGTTCCTACACCCAAACCAACAGCCATAACCATTAAAGGAAAACCTATTACAATCCCCCAAATATGAGATAAGGTTTTTCTGTACCCAAACGTAAGTCCAGATGAGAGTAACATCAAGTTGTTTGGACCTGGGCTAAATGCTGTAGCAATGGCAAAAGAAATAATGGGAAGAAATAAAGGATATGTATTCATGTTAGCTTATTCGCTTATAATTTAATAAATAATTATAGTACTTTTTCCTTGTCCTTTAGTCAAACTCTATTGAGTTATGCTGATAAGCTTAGCACAAACCAAACAAACTCCCCCTCCATCGTTACAAGAGACGCTTCATCAAAAAGTTCAACATCAACAGCTATCACCCCTTGCCCTCTTCTCTCAAACTGTCTTAAAAACTTCTCTTTAGCTTCCTTGCTCAAAGAAGCTTTTGCTCGAAGCGTTGAGGTAGCAGGAGATTTATATTTGACAGTAGATGAACGAAGCATGGGAATAACTTTTCCTTCATATTGAGGAAACTGTTCCATCAAACACTCTGCTGACGCTGTCTCTGCCAATGTAAATTGAGCTGAGGCATGAATGGTTTGAATATGATTTTTTAGTTCATCTCTCACATTAAGCTTTAACTCACTATCTTTTTCAATGCCTACATGTTTTACAAACGGAACCTCTAATACATTCAACACTAATCCTTTTTACGATAGGTCATTAAAATGCGACCATTTTTAAGTATCATCCCTGCATGAGAGACAGCATCAAACACATCTTTTTGACTCCACCCCATTTTGTAAAGCTCTTCAAAATCAGAAGCAACACACAAGCGACTCTCATACATAGATTTAATGGCAAAAGTGGCTAGTGCTTGATGCTTTTTATCAAAGGGAACAGCTTCAATATTGGCTACAACCACATCAAGTTGAGGTTGCATAAACCCTCTTTCTAACAGTAGCTTTGTATTAAAGGCTTTACAGTAAGGGTAATTTTCTTTAAAAGCAATATGCAGACGAATAAATGCAAACAAATCAAAGTCAATATTGGGGTGTTTTACCAAACGCATCGCCTCTTTTAGAAAATCTTCTAAGTACGCAACTTCGATATTGCCTAAAAATTCCATTTGAGGTACAACAGTTCCATAGATAGCTTCTACCTTCTTAAAAAGCTTCTCTAGTTTCTCTTTTTGGGCTTCATTTTTTTGATACATAAACATAATAATTCCTTTTTAAATTTAATTAGACTATTTAGTCTAGTAATAGTATAGAGGAATTTTTCTTAAGTTAGACCGAATAGTCTAATAAATTTAAAATCCTATAGGTTTAACTAGATTTTATAAGCATCTAATGAATCTAAAATATATTGGCTCTGTATCAAAAAAGTTTTAGAAGACGAAAGAGAAGGAGACAAAGAGAGTATGCCCCAAACAGAAGTAAGCATATAGGTTGCAAAGGTTTCAGAGTTTAAACTTTTGTCAAACTCACCCAAAGCAATACCCTGTTCAAGCATCGCTTTTATACCCTCTTTCATCTCGTTGGCTTTGGTTGAAAGAATGGCATCAAACTCTTTGTCTGTTGCTGAGAGTTCGACCATAAGACGGTACAGAGGGCATCCATAGGTGACCAAAAGTCTGTTTTTACTAACCACTAAAAAAGTGTTTCTAAAACTTTGTGTAATGCTTTGGTTCTCTTTTATCTCATAGCTAAAAAAAGCATCCATCTTAGGAAATAGACGCTCTTTAACCATAGCAAGTACCAACTCTTTTTTAGATTTAAAGTGATGATACATCGACCCTTTAGGTACAGAAGCTTTTTTAAGTATGGCATCTACCGATGTAGCCGTATAACCGTTAATGTAGACCTCTTCAAAGGTTATGTCTAAAAGTTTTTCTCTTGTGGGTTGTTTTTTCATAGAGAGATTATACTATATTTTTATAGCTCTAACTCTCAAGCGTTTATAATCCAACAACCACCCCTCCTCTTGGCTATAGATACGCTCTTTCAATCAAGTAAATCGACTACAGGCAGTGCCAATTGTGAGACAAAAGCCGTGTGTTTGTTGTAGCTGTTTGGGTTCCAGTTGTTGGTTTCATTCATTTTTTTCACAATTTCTCTCTTTTCCGTAGGGTGCTATTGCCATAGCACCAATAGTCCAATATGCAAATATATTTTATATCGCATACACAGCCAATCGTAGCTGGTCATCCAATCAAGGAATCAATAAATTTTTAGAATAATGCTTAAAGACTAAGCAGGAAAAAAGAGAGAAGAAGAGCAGAAAATCTTTGAGTGATTTTTGTAGTCTGTGAAAATGTTTTCATGGTGCTCTCCTTTTAGTTTTGTTAGTGAAAGTGTAGTAGGTTTTTAGATATTTGTCAAATGAGGAATTTTACAACCTCTTCTCAACAAAGATACTAATTTCACCACTTATCTCAATGCTACTTTTGGGTTTGTCGTCTTTTTTGTAAAAAATCTCTTCATAATTTTCTTGTAAATTGTTTTTCCATGACTCTTTATTTTCTACCCCATAGAGTGTTGCTAAGGTATCTAGGTTTTCACCATTGCCTTTGGCTACTTCTAGTTCTAAATTTTCACGATTCTCTTCTATAAACTTTTGAGCCTGCAGCTCTTTTTGTGCTTTAGGAGTTTTTTCTTTACTCACTTCGGTAATGTAAATGGTAGGCATTACTGTAAGAAGTGTACTCATACCAAAAACAGTGTCAGGCTGTCCATGGGCTGATAAGGAAGAACTTATGCTTGTTATTAAAATTGTAATTTTTACTATGTTTCTCATGCGTATACTCCTAAGGGTATATTGAAATTAGATTTATCTATTTTACTCTTTTTTACTTTCAGTATTAAGAGGTTGAGAATCTGTTGTTTCATTGTACTCTTCAACGGAATATATTTTAGAAGCTCTAAATTTTCGAGTAGTCATCGTATCAATATAGTCAACTATCTCTTCTTTGCTCCTACTCTTTTCATATATCTCTGAAAAGTTACTTTGTAGATGTTTTTTCCATAAAGTTGCATCTTCCACTTCGTAAAGGAGTGCTAATGTATCTAAGTATTCACCGTCTCCTTGAGCTATCTCTTCTTTTAATACATCAAAATTTTCATTCATAAATTTTTCAATTTTTAGCCTACGTCTTACCCCAGGAAGAGGATGTAAATATTGAACCGTTACATAGGTTGGAAGTATGGTAGGCATGATTGTTACAGCTGTAGTCATTTGTAAAAACTCTATGGGAGGAGCTGGTCTTTCTGCATAAGAGAAAAGTGTCATTAGTAAAAGTATGGATAGTTTTTTCATATTAATCCTTCATGTTTTATTATACTCTCTTTTTGTCGAACAGCCCATCTTCATTTATACTGTCTATTCTGTATTGCATTTTTACCCTCTTTGTGCTTTCATAATCTCAACTGTTTGTATATCTGTCTGTGTAGCACGCTCTAGCAATGCAGAGAGTATCATCTCAAATCGCTCTTCGTTTAGGTGCTGACCAAACTTGAACTTGCATGAAAGGTTTTCTATCTGTAATTTTACCACAGCTGTGGTTTTGATAGCTATATCATAGGCTTTATCACTAAAAGGTTTGTAGCCACCTTTGGGTTGAAGCTTTTGCATGAGGGCTTCAAATACCTTTGCTTTTTCATCACGAAATTCTACCAATGACACCACGCCATCTATGCTTACAGATTTAAAAAACTGCGTCGCAGGACATGCCAAGCCATCTACACTAGAGAAGTCAGAGTCTATAAGTGCATAGTTTTCTACTACCGAAAATGAGACATGAGGGTTTTGCTCTAGCATCTTCATCTTTTTGTTTTTTAATGCTCCATGAAAATAGATGTCATCGTCTATACGTACAAAGTTAAGGGGTACGGCGTAGGGTTTGTTCTCTACACAAAGGGCTAGTGTTCCGTACTCTGCTTTGTCTAGCACATCATAAATGAGTGCTTTGTCTTTGATTTCAAAATTTGGGTTCATCTTTTTTCCTTTCAAATATACGTAGGTGTGACCGTGTCACACGTCAAATCTCGGTTTATGCTATATGGAAGTTATAAATTATGCGATATTTGGTTTTGTCGTGTGACACGGTCACACCTACGGTTTAAATCATTAACGTCATTATATGCCAAATCTAACCCTTTGTAAAGATACAAAAAAATATAATTATTGAGGACAGATGAGGTCTATCAAAAAATAAACCATTCATAAATAACACTTATCGACTTTTAAGAGATTAGGGTCGAAGATGAGGTGAGTGAGGTGAAGTATTTATTTTGATTACAAGATTTATTTAGATAAAATAGTGCAGTTTTTGCTACAAAAGGGAATTGACAAGTGAAAAACAACATAGAGACTTCAAAGAATCATTTCTACCACAACATTAAAACCATACTCCAAGAAGCACGTGATACTGCCTATAAGCAAGTCAATTTTATCATGGTTGAAGCCTATTGGCATATTGGGCAACAGATAGTCGAAGAGGAACAAAAAGGTGAAGATAGAGCTAAGTATGGTTCTTACCTCATTAAAGAGTTATCACAGAAGCTTACGGCTGATTTTGGTAAAGGGTTTAGTGAACAAAGTATTCGTAATATGAGACAGTTCTACAATGCATTCCCAATTCGCTCTACACTGTGGAGCGAATTGAGTTGGAGTCATTATAAGCTTATCATTAGACTCAAAGATGAGAATGCTAGAGCGTGGTATATGCAAGAGGCTGTCAAGGCAAACTGGAGTGTGAGGGCATTAGAACGCCAAATAGGCACACACTACTATGAACGACTTTTATCTAGCAGAGATAAAGAACCTGTCGTAGAAGAAGCCCAAGAGAAGACAAAAGAGCTACAGCTTACACCTAAAGACATTATCAAAGACCCTTATGTGCTAGAGTTTTTAGACCTTAAAGATAACAAATCATTTAGAGAGAGTGATTTGGAGTCTTCTCTTATAGACAAAATTCAAGAGTTTCTGCTAGAGCTTGGTAGAGGGTTTGCCTTTGTTGATAGACAAAAGAGGATTCAAACGGAACATAGTGATTTTTACATTGATTTGGTGTTTTACAACTACATTTTGAAATGTTTTGTCATCATCGACCTCAAACGGGGAAAACTCACCCACCAAGATGTAGGACAGATGGATATGTATGTGCGTATGTTTGACGACCTTGAAAAGTCAGAAGATGACAACCCCACCATAGGCATTATTCTTTGTACTGAAAAAGATAATACGGTGGTTAAATACTCTGTCATAGACGACAATGACAATCTGTTTGTCTCTAAGTATCAGATGTATCTACCTACAGAAGAGGAGTTGAGAGCTGAGATTGAGAGGGATGTTTTGGAGTTGGGGTTGAGGGGATGAGATTTTATAGTATATTACTAAAAAGGCTGAAAATATGGAAATAATTATTAAAAATTGTAATAATATCGAAGAGGCATTAATAAGTATAGAAGAAAACCATTTAAATATTAAATATGGAATAAATGGAACAGGAAAAAGTACAATTGCAAAAGCTATAATTAATAATCCTAATAATTTAAATGAACTTTTGCCATTTAAATATAGAGAAGAAAATACAGAGAATATTGAACCAACAGTTGAAGGTGCCGATGATTTAGAAACTGTATTAGTATTTAATGAAGAATATATTAATCAATTTGTTTTCCAAGAAAATGAGCTTATAGAAAATAGTTTTGATATATTTGTAAAAGATGTTAAATATATTGAGAATCAAGACGCAATAGAAGAGTTAATGAAAGATGTAAAAAATCTTTTTAGTGATAATGCTGACTTAAAACAGATTATTAGTGACTTAGAGGAACTAAGTGGTTCATTTGGAAAATCAAAAAGTGGCTATGCCCAATCTAGTAAGTTAGCAAAAAGTTTAGGTTCTGGTAATAAACTTGCAAATATACCAAACGGACTTGAAGATTATAGTAACTATCTTCACAATGAGAATAATGTCAAATGGCTAAAATGGCAAATGGATGGTAGCAACAGTTATCTAACTATACAAGAAGATAAATGCCCTTATTGTACAGCAGAAGTGGAAGAAACAAAACGAGAGATGATCGTTAAAGTTAGTGAAGAATATAACGCTACTGCAATTAATCATTTAGTACAAATGCTTGAAGTCTTTGAAAGATTAGATAAATATTTTACTGATGAAGTAAAAGTACAATTACATAATATCATAAATAATAGTACAGGATTATCAGATGAAGAAATTACTTATTTAATACATGTAAAAGAGCAAATAGAAATACTTTTAAAACAATTAAAAAATCTACAGAACTTAAGTTTTCATACATTTAGAGATATTGATGAAATTGAAGAAAGAATAAAAGAAATGAAAATTAATTTAGGACTGATTCCTTTTATTAATTCAGAAGAAACACAAGAAATTATAAATCCAGTAAATGGTTCCATTGCTGATATAATAGAAAATATTGGTATATTAAAAGGTAAAATAAATATTCAAAAAAGACAAATACAATCAACCATAGAAACTTATCAAGAAGATATAAATTCATTTCTTGAAATGGCAGGATATAAGTATCATATTGTTATAGAAGAGGAAAATGAAGAATATAAGATGAGATTAAAACATCGTGACTATTCATCAGTTGTACAAAATGGCTCACAACATCTTAGTTTTGGAGAAAGAAATGCTTTTTCTTTAGTTCTTTTCATGTATGAATGTTTATCAAAAACCCCTGATTTAATTATTTTAGATGACCCAATATCTTCATTTGATAAAAATAAAAAATATGCAATCATGTATAGATTATTTAGAGGAGAAAAATCACTTAAAGATAAAACTATATTGATGCTAACTCATGATATAGAACCTGTTGTTGATACAATTAAGATAAAAAGACATATTTTTCAACCTCTTCCAAAAGCTTCTTTTTTAGAGTTAAAAAATTCTAAAATAGAAGAGAAAGAAATTACTAATGATGATTTATTAACTTTTGCACAGGTTTGTAAAAAGAATTTATCTAGTGAAATTAGTGATATTGCTAAAACCATTTATTTAAGACGATATCATGAGATTATGGATGATAAGGGCTTAGAATATCAAATGCTTTCTAGTTTACAACATTGTAGAACTATCCCTACAATTCAAGAGAATGGGGAAAATAGAAAAATGACAGAGGTGGAACAATCCACTGCATTATCTAGTATTAAAGAAATGATGTCAACATTTGATTATGATAATATTTTACAAGTATTAAAAGATGAGGATAGATTAAAAAATTTATATTCTTCTAGTTCAAACAGTTATGAAAAATTGCAATTATTTCGATTATTAAATATTGATATACCTAATGAAATGGTCGATAAATTTGTTAAAGAAACTTATCACATTGAAAATGAACAAATATCACAATTAAATCCTTTAAAATATAATATGTGCCTGATTTTATTATTCAGGAGTGTGATAAATGTTTGTAAATCTATTAGATGATATCGAAACCCAACTCATCCTAAAAAGCCATCCAAGCCAACCGTGCTTTGACTAAGCTCAACAAAACAAGGACTTAAAATGAAAGAATTCATTCCTAAAAAACTACCACTAAAAAAAGAGATAGAGACAAAAGAAATTTTAAAGGCTACTACTTTGGCTCACAGAGCATTAGCAGAGTTAAAAGGTATTGCTAACTCTTTGCCAAATCAAAGAATTGTTATCAACAGTTTAGTTTTACAAGAGGCAAAAGATAGTTCTGAGGTAGAAAATATTATTACCACTTATGATGAGATTTACCGTTCTGACATCTCTAGTGAGTTTATAAGTAGTGACATTAAAGAGGTACAAAACTATAAAGATGCTCTCTATTATGGTTTTGAGATTATTAAAACTAAAAAGATTTTAAGTGTTAATCATATAAAAGAGATACAAGCTACATTAGAAAAGAATGATGCAGGGTTTAGAAAACAGAGTGGTACAGTTTTGAAAAATCCAACTACAGGAGAGATTAAGCTCATTCCCCCACAAAACCCTCAAGACATAGTTGACCTCATGGCAAACTTGGCAGAGTATATCAATGACTCTAGCCTAGATGATTATGACACTCTTGTAAAAATGTCAATTATACACTATCAGTTTGAATCAATACACCCTTTTTATGACGGTAACGGTCGAACAGGAAGAATTATAAACATACTTTATCTTGTACTAGAGGGCTTACTTGATGTACCTATTTTGTATCTGAGTAGATATATTATTAGAAACAAAGCAGACTATTATAGATTTCTAAATGGTGTGAGTTTTGACAATGGACTCAATGAGTGGATTTTATTTATGTTAAAAGGGATAGAAGAGATTTCAAAAGAGACCATATCTACCATTAAAGCTATAGAAAACTTGATGGTAGAGACAAAAGAGACTATTAAAACCAACAAACCTAAGATTTATAGTAAAGATTTACTCGAAGCACTTTTTTTTCACCCTTATACAAAAAGAGCTTTTATAGAAAAGCATTTAAATGTATCAAGACCAACAGCAAGTAATTATCTGAAGGAGCTTGAAAAGATGGGGATATTGACGAGTCAAAAGATAGGAAAAGAGCTGTTTTATGTGCATAATAAGCTTTGTAAACTCTTTCAAGACGTGTAAAGAAAATCGAAAAATCTTTACACATATTAAGAACATGTAAAAAAATCGAAAAATCTTTACACGTTTATGATATACCCCTCTTCTCAAATATAAAACTAAAAAAACCTAAGGACAGATAGTGTACATCTTAGACACCAAAAGCAAAACCCCACTACATATACAACTCTACCAAGCCATAAAAGAAGACATCGTTAGCAACTACCAAGTAGGCGATAAACTCCCCTCTATTCGTAAGGTAGCCACGCTTTATAACCTAAGTAAAAACACCGTAGAGTCTGCCTACTCTCAACTCTATGCAGAGGGGTATGTGGAGAGTCGTGCTAAGAGTGGGTATTATGTGAGTGAACTCTTTTTTGATAGCTTTCGTACCAAGAGTGCAACTAGCAGTAGCGACACCCCTCAACCTAAAAAATATACATACGACTTTTTCCCTGCACAGCTTCATAAAGAGGACTTTCCACTCAAAACTTGGAAACGACTGTACAACAGAGTCATCACCACTGAAACAGACTTTGGCTCTTACCCTCAAGGGCAAGGAGAGTTGGTCTTGCGTGAAGCCATTGCTAAGTACCTTAAAAACTCTCGTGGGGTGGTATGTGGTGTGGAGAACATTATCATCACCCATGGATTTATAGACTCGGTTGAACTCATCGCTAAACTTGCAAAGACTCGTTATGCTCACTTTGCACAAGAGATACCTGGTTATCATATTGCTCATAAGGTTTTTAAGTCGTATGGATACAAGATGAGTCCTATCAAGGTCGATGAACAAGGGCTATGTCTAAACGAGCTTAAAAAGAGTCAAGCCCAAATCGTCTACATTACCCCCTCTCACCAATACCCAACTGGGGTGACCATGCCTGTGGCAAATCGGCTGAAACTCATCGCTCATATGCAGTCTATAGGTGGGCTTATCATTGAAGATGACTACGACAGTGAACTTGCCTACTACAACCGACCTATCCCCTCACTTCAAGGACTAGACAAGGGTGAAAATGTCGCCTATTTGGGTACGTTTGCTAAAGCTCTTTCGCCCTCTATTCGTGTGGGGTATATGGTCTTGCCCTCATGGCTGATGAAGCTCTATAACCAAAGCTATGATATGCACTTTGCCCGAGTGAGCCTCACTACGCAACTTACCCTTGCTGCGTTTATACAAGAGGGACATTGGGACAGACACATACGACGCATACGCATCCTCAACAAAAAGAAGCACCAAGCCATGAAAGATGCTATAGAGAAGCATTTGGGTGAGACCTGCAACATAGTAGCCCAAGGGGCAGGACTTGCCATTCTTATAGTGCCTACATCGTCTTCTTTTGATTGGGAGAAGTTAAAACGTGTAGCAGAAGAACATAGTATACACATCTACCTAAGTAAAGATGTAAGTGGTGGAGAGTTTGAGGCTGTGCGTATGGGGTTTGGTGGGTTTAGGCTAGAGGAGATTGAGGGGGCTGTTGAGGCTTTTGGTTTGTGTTGGCAAGCCTCTATCGGCTAATATACTCATTTACTTCAAAATCTATAGGAGGATTTAGAGCTATCATATTACTACTTGTCTCTTTAACTTCTCTTTGTCCTTTACGTTCAATATAGATAATATATGTAGGTACAGGTTCTGGTTTTGGTTCAGTTTTTTTAGTTCCCAAATTAGCACGTAACTCTATGGGATACCCTTGTTCATCTAACCATGTTTTTTGTTCTGAACTTAATTTACTCACTTCAAAATGAGCAAAAATTGTTAATGAAATATCTGAGGACTGATACTCTTTAACAAAAATATTAAACCTAAGATTCTCAGGATTTAAATCTAAGAGTTTTTGATTTTTAAGCAACTCATATATCTCTGTTTCATTGATAAGGGTGTAGTTATGCTTTACACCTAGAAGTATTAATTTGTTACCCTCTTCTTCCTGATGAATGCCTATTATGCTTTCAGCATAAGATTTATTATCAGCTGATGAACCAAAACTTTTTTTCAAACCATCACAAGCACTCAATAGAAAAAGTACTAATAAAAAGTTTATCCATAATAGTATATTTTTTCTCATTTTAACCCTACTTTCGCTTAACCCTAACTGTTTTAGGATTAAATAACTCCAAAGCCTTAGCAATCATTGGTTCATCTAAAATATTTTGTTCATCTTTCTCTTTAGCAGCCTCTACACCATCATGCTCTGGGGAGATACAGGAACTTTTCATCTCCTCTTCTGGCTCTTGTATCATTGGTTGATTTAAAACCTCATCTTCAATCATTGAAGTAGGTTCTTCTTCAAATTTTTCTACAACTGGCAAGGGTAACGCCTTTGCATTGTTTTTGATTTTGGTTTCATAACCATAGAGTTCTTGTACAAACGTTCTTATGGTCATCCAGTTATTTTTTAACAAGGTCTTTTGTTCAGGTGAAGCTGAAGACTCCCATGTTAATAAATTGTCTTCAAATGAGGTATAGACAATGGCATGTTTAAAGCACTCCCCTAACTCATAATTACGGTCATACATTTTGACAATGAGTTCTTCAAAAAGTTTCGCTCCTACATCTAGAGGTTTGATAATTGGTTCAATTATTTCCTCTTGTATTGGAATTTCGATTTTAGATTCAATCTCTCCTTTAATTTTTGGGCTATTGTCAGTATCGGAAAAGCCCGACCTACAGGTTTTAGGTTCAGCTGTGATTGCTATGCCTGAGAGTTCTTTTTCAAGAGTACGTATCATACCATCTATCTCTTTTATCTGTAAAGCTTCCATCATTTTAAAAAGAGCTAGAGCTAAAACAAAGTCGCCATCTGAACCCATATTCAAAAGTGTTTTAGACTCAGCCAATACCCTAAAGAAGCGTTCAATAATCATGGGTTTAACATGTTGAGAAGCACTTAAAAGTAACTCTTTTAAATAGAGCATCAACTCATCAATCACCATTTCAGCTTCAAATTCAGAAGCCTTATTGATAAATTCTAAAATTTTATCTTGGTCTTTTTCTAAAATATCATTTAAAAGGGCTTCTAACATAGAAGGCTCAATAATTCCTAACATTTTAGTTACTGTCTCAATATTTATGAAATTTTTAGAGTAGACAATAGCTTGGTCAAGTAGTGTTAAAGCATCACGCACTGACCCAGCTCCTGAACGTGCAATAATGTCTAAAGCAGCTGCTTCATACTCTACTTGTTCTAAGTTTAAAATATGGGCTAAATGTTTTGCTACTACACTTTGAGGAATGTTTCTAAATCTAAAATGCTGTGTTCGACTCAAAATAGTTGCTGGAAGTTTAAGGGGGTCAGTGGTTGCTAAAATAAACTTCACAAAAGCTGGAGGCTCTTCCAAGGTTTTAAGTAAAGCATTAAATGCCTCTTTGGTTAACATATGCACTTCATCAATAATAAAAACTTTATACCGTGCAGTTGAGGGTTTGTATTTTGTATGTTCAATAAGCTCACGTATGTCATCTATTTTACGGTTAGAAGCTGCATCCATCTCAATGATGTCCATGTGCCGTGACTCCAAAGCCATGACACAGTGGTCACAAATACCACAAGGATGAGAAGTCGTTCCCTTTTCACAAAGCAATGCCTTAGCAAAAATACGTGCCGTAGAGGTTTTTCCTGAACCACGAAGCCCAGAAAAAAGGTAAGCATGAGAAAGTCTGTCCGAATCAAGTGCCAAAGAGAGAGTTTGAGAGACTGCTTCTTGTCCAATCAAATCATCAAAACCTACTGGACGATATTTTCTTGCTAATGCTAATGACACATAGAACTCCTTAACTGTTAACTAATGTTACTATTGTAGTCAAATTTTACTTGTGATATAATTGATGAAAAATTATTAAGGATAGATAGATGAGATGGGAAGACCGAGATGAAAGTAGAAACGTAGATGACAGAAGAAACACTGGAAGCTCAAGAGGGAGTATGCGTGGAATGCCTTCAATGGGTACAATCATGTTTCTTTGGCCCGTAATCCAAAGATTACTTAAGACCAAATTTGGTTGGGCTATCATAGGCGTTGGTGCTGTAGCATATTTTTCTGGTTTTAATCCTCTTTCCATGATTACAGGAAGTGGTACTTCATCAACTGTTATAAACCAAAAAGCTGATGATAAACAAAAACGTTTTATCTCTACAGTATTAGCTGATACTGAAAAAGTATGGGGAGCACTTTTCAAACAATATGGTGCAACTTATAGAGAACCTAAAATGGTCATCTATCGTGGTTCTACTACAAGTGGCTGTGGTCATGCATCTGCTCAAATGGGTCCTTTTTACTGTCCTGCTGACCAAAAAGTCTACATTGACTTAGGTTTCTTTGATGAACTCTCTTCAAAACATAATGCAAGTGGAGACTTTGCACAAGCTTATGTTTTAGCCCATGAAATTGGTCACCATATTCAAAACATGGAAGGAACACTTTCTAAAGTTCAACAAATGAAACAACAAGCACGAGGGTCAAAAGGAGCTAATCAATTACAAGTACGTGTTGAACTACAAGCCGATTGTTATGCTGGAGTTTGGGCATACCATGCACATAAACGTTTTAACATTTTAGAGCAAGGGGATGTTGAAGAAGCACTAAGAGCTGCTTCAGCTATTGGTGATGACACCTTACAAAAACAAGCTCAAGGATATGTTGTCCCTGATGCCTTTACCCATGGTTCATCTGAACAACGGGTTACTTGGTTTAGAAAAGGTATTCAAAGTGGTGATATTAGAGTATGTGATACAGGGCTATAAACTTATTAAATCTGCCCTTTAGCATAATTGACCCACAACATAAAATCTTTAACCCCAAAATAACCTTTGGCTGTTGCCAAAGGAGTTCCATCTGCTTTTCTAAAGTAGACTGTCGGAGCTAACTTTGGATTAACGCCATACGTTTTGGCTTCATCACTATTTTTTTGCAATTTTACCCAAACAAAATTTTCAAGTGCTTTTTTTACTTTTTTATTATGTAATGTTTTTGTTCGCATTTTTTTTGACCACTTAGAACGTCTATTTTCTACGTAAACCATAACTTGTTTACCTGTTTGTGTTGCATAATCTTCAGCTGATGCCATGTCATAAAACCAGCTCTCACTTTTAGTACTACGTGTTTTTAAAACTTTTGAAGAACCTTTGTTGATTCCTAATTTAGTTTTAGAATCATTAACCCACAGATTAAAATCATCTTTACCCAAATATCCTTTAACTGTATTAACCACTTTAAACTTTGATGAAATGAAATAAATTGTCGGAGTATAACGTGTTGCTGGTAGATACTTTTTTGCTTCTTCCCCATTTTTATCAGCTGTTACAACAATAAAATCTTCTACATTGGCTTGTACTTCTGCATCATTAAGTGTGCGTGTCTTCATTTTATCACAATAAGCACATGAATCAGACTTCACATACACCATAATAGGTTTATGTTCTTTTCTTGCTTTGAGTAATGCGTCTTTTAAATCTCCAGACAAAAGTAACACTGGCAAGTAAATCAATAGTGCAATTTTTTTCATTATTATTCTCTCCTATATTTAATTATATATAGTGTAATATGATTATGTTAAAAATATTATGTACTTAATCGTTTTTTAATAAATTTTATATGTTTTGACAAATAAAAGATTATTTTTTAAGCGAATCTGTTTTATAATATTAAATTATAACATGACAAAGGAAAAGGAGATTCCATGAAAACGACTATTACAAAGGATATCTTAATTGCTACACTTTTAGTAATTAATTTTACAAGTTACTCATTTGCTGAAGCAGCCCTTCCCATTAGTACGCAAGTTACAGAAGATGGCAAAGAGAAAGAGGCAACAGAAAAAAAAGAGGATACAATTGAGATAGTTCCAGAAATCAAGATTGAGGCACAGGCATCAACAACACCAAGTGACCCCAAACTAAAAACAGGAACTGCTTGTAGTGATGAGAAATTAGAAGAAGTTCAAGGAGAACTTTTTACTGAAATTCCTATGGCAAAAACCATTCCATGTGATCAGGTTGACTGTAAAGACTTAGCACCTGCTAAATTACTTAAAGACAACTATGTTAAACTAAAAACTGCAAAAACTATCTCTTGTGGTAAATAATTAATTTTTCATCAAAGTTAAATAAATTTGGGGACTTATTTAACTTTTATCTCTTCTCGTATTTTGCCAATCTAAATTTTCTTTTTGTTATAATCTCACTAAAAAATTAACCACAATAAAGAGAACATGTGAACTTTGAAACCTACCCCTTTGAAAAACTTAATACTCTTTTAGAAAATGTCACTCCAAATAAGAACTATAGTCCCCTTAGTCTAACCATCGGAGAACCACAATTTAATACACCCAAATTTATTTTAGATAAACTAAAAGAGTCAGCTTCATTACTCAACAAGTACCCTAAAACTTCAGGTGAACCTGTATTAAGAGAAGCTATGTTAAAGTACTTAAACAGCCGTTTTGACTTAACGCTTTCTAATGCACAAATCATCCCTACCTTTGGAACAAGAGAAGTACTTTTTAACTTTCCTCAGTTTTTACTACATGACATAGAAGACTCAGTCATGGCATACCCAAACCCTTTTTACCAAATCTATGAAGGTGCAGCAAAAGCCACACGTTCAAAAGTAGTCTACATTAATTTAAAAGCTGAAAATAACTTTGAACATGTAGTGGAAGAAGAGAAATTAAGTGCTTGTCACTTTGTCATCATCAACACACCAAACAACCCAACATCATCTACCATGATAATGAATGAATTAAGAAGATGGATCAGACTAGCAAAAAAACATGACTTTGTACTTCTTAATGATGAGTGCTACATTGACCTCTATATTGACGAACCAGTACCCTCATTATTAAATGCTAGTATCTTAGAGGGAAACAGCGAATTTAAAAATATTTTAGTCATTAACTCCGTTTCAAAACGCTCATCAGCCCCTGGTTTACGTTCAGGGTTTATTGCTGGAGATGCCGATATATTAAAAGCCTACATGACTTACAGAACCTATGTTGGTTGTGCCTCTCCCCTGCCCTTACAAGAAGCAGCAGCTGTAGCATGGGCTGACCAGGAACATGTAGATAAATTTAGAGCGAAATACAAAAAAAACTTTGAACTAGCCAAAGAGATTTTAAACATAGAGCCTCCATTAGCTACCTTTTACATTTGGTTAGAGGTAGAGGATGAAATTGAATTTACAGTAAACATTTACAAAGAGTACAATCTAAAAGTAATCCCTGGTTCATTTCTAGGTCGAGAAGAACAAGGAAAAGGTTTCGTAAGACTAGCCCTAGTCTATGAAGAAGAAAAAACAAGAGAGTGCCTAGAACGTATCAAAAAAGCCATAAGTTCGCTAACACCAAACACCATATAACAAAAAAGAGGAAATAAAAATGCAAGAACAAGAGATAGACATAGAAGCACTAAAAAAAGACGAAGAGTTCTTAGGAAATTTAAAAACCATCGAAGAGGAGATGAAAGCTGAAAGTAGCATCGCTAAAGGCTACCAACTCTTAGATGCCAAACTACTATTAGAAGCTCCAGAAGATGAGATAAATGAAATTTTTACTTTCATTGTCAATGCAGCCTTTGATAGTTTGGCTGAAAAGCTCACAGCTGGTCAAGGTTTTGACATGAATAAATATGAAGAGTTAGCCACAGCTCGTGCCATCTATGAAAATGGAATTCAGCGTTACAGCGAAAATGACATCAAAGGGGCTAAAGAGATTTTTTTAATTTTACATTACACCATGCAAGATGAGACCCTAAAAGAAGCCATGATGGTTCATGCTTGTGCTGTTATGGCTGGTCACTCTTTTGATGACTTCATTGAAAACCTTGTAGATGTCACAGGTGTTGATGAGTCTGCTCCTACGGCTTTTTTCATTCAAACTTTTACACAGCCTACTGATATTTTACTAACCATGTTTGCTAAATATGTTAAGCTTGGTGAGGCTGAATTGAAGAGTTTGGAAGAGAGTAAATAATGCAAGTAAAAAAACAAAAAATACACTTCATAGGCATCGGAGGCATCGGTCTCTCTGCTTTAGCAAAACTTTTAGCAAACTGTGGTCATAGTATCTCTGGCTCGGACATCAAACAAAGTGAAATTACCAATGACTTAGCCCTTAATTTTGGTGCTAAGATTACCATTCCACATCATGCTGATGCAGTTGAAGGTGTGGACAAAATTATCTACTCAGCAGCTGTTCGACCAAACAATCCTGAATACCAAAGAGCCAAAGAGCTTGGAATTGAACTTCTTTCACGAAAAGCTTCTCTTGTTGACATTTTAGGAGACAAAGAGGTTTATGCTGTGGGTGGAGCTCATGGGAAGAGTACTACTTCGGCTATGTTAGCATCTATCATTCCTAACTCTAACGCACTTATTGGGGCTATTTCTAAGGAATTTGGCTCAAACGTACGTCATGCAGAAAATACAAAAGTGGTCTTTGAAGCAGATGAGAGCGACGAAAGCTTTTTAAACTCGAACCCTCATCTTGCCATAGTGACCAATGTTGAGCCTGAACACATGGAGTATTATGAGTATGATGAAGAGCGTTTTTATAATGCTTATAGAAACTTTTTAAACTTGGCAAAAGTACGTGTTATTAATGCTGAAGATGAATTTCTAGCTTCTTTAGAGATGGAAAGCATCAAGCTTTACCCCTCGCAAGAGATTACAAACATAGAGTTTGTTTTGGTCAATGGTGAGCCTCATACACGATTTACGTTTAAAGCGTTTGGTGACTTTGAAGTCTTTGGTTTTGGTAATCACATTGCACTAGATGCTGCTTTAGCCATTTTAGGGGCATTGGAGATGGGTGAGAGCTTAGAAGATATTAGAACCAATCTTTTAAACTACAAAGGCATTAAAAAACGTTTTGACATTGTTCAAAACCATGAAGATTGTGTGGTCATAGATGACTATGGACATCACCCAACAGAGATAAAAGTAACCATGGAATCACTTCAAGCCTATAAAAAGTTACGAGGCTTTAACAAACTTCAAGTCATTTGGCAACCTCACAAATATAGCCGAACTTTAGATAACTTACAAGGTTTTGTAGAGTGTTTTGAAGGGGTTGATGAGTTGGTTATTTTACCTATTTGGGCTGCAGGTGAATTAGAAGTAGACATTGACCTAAAAGCTGCTTTCTCACGCTACAAACTTCACATGGCTGATAGCATTACGCGTAAAGATGGAGTAGTCCAAATCATCAAAGACAATAACATCATAAAAGAGTATCGTGAAGACCTCATCACAGCTTTTGGTGCTGGTGATATTACTTATCAGATTCGTGGAGAAGCCTAGCTTTTACTTTAAATTTAAAAGGTTTTAAATACCTTTTAAATCTTCTTCATACATAATCTCTTTATCTAATAGTAACGTCGTTAATTCCTCAACTTTATTCCAATGTTCTTCAAGTAAACTTTGCGTTCTTTCTTCAGCTTCACTCATCCATCGTTCAATCGCATCATCAATCTTTTGGTCATTGTACTGCATAGAACTATTCTCTTTATCAGACTGACTTTTTTTAGATGCTTTAATGTTAAGATACTTTAATTCTCTATCCATTCCATAACATGCAATGGCAGAATAAGCATCATTAATGGCATGTTTTAAATCAGCTGACGCTTCCATATCTAAACCATCTAGCTCTCCAAACTTTTTCATTTGAGCAAGTCTTCCTGATAAAGAGACACAGATTCTATTTTTAATCTCTTCAACGGTCATATTTACTTGTAAATTCTCATAGTTATTTGCAATAAATCCCTCTTTGTTATTACGTGGAATCACTGAGATTTGCTTAATGGTATTATTTGGCATCAATACTTTAGAGATGACCACATGAGCAGCTTCACGAATGGCTATTTTTTGATAGACCTCTTCATGTAAAATGTTAGCGTGTTTCTCTCCATAACGTACTTCATTAATTTGTTGAAGTAAAATCTCTTGGGTTATCGCTTCATGACCATGACGAATACAATAAAATGACGACTCTTTAGAGATAAGTTCTAACTCTGCACCTGTCATTCCTGCTGTATAGATGAGCAGTTCATCAATGTCAAATTTACCTTTAGTAGGTTTCTCTTTAATAATTTTATCAATAAAGTATTTACGAGCTGCCTTGTCTAAGTCATCAATAGGAATATGAATCTCAATCCTACCAGCTCTGGTAATAGCTGGGTCAATGTTCTCTTTGTAGTTCGTAGCAGCAATGATAAACACATGTTCATCTTCTTTGTTTGAGAAGCCATCCATCTGTGCTAAAAATTTATTAATTTGAACTTCACGACTATTGTCTTTCCCACGTTTACCAATGGTGTCAATCTCATCAATAAAAATAATCGCAGGAGCGTACTCTTTAGCTTTTTCAAAAACATTTTTGATCTTGTCAAGCTGAAGTAATTCTACTCCTGTAATAGAGATAAACGGCAACTCAGCCTCAGCAGAAAAAGCCTTAGCCAAAAGGGTTTTACCCGTTCCAGGAGGTCCATAAAGGAGCATTCCTTTTGGAGGTTGTACGTTAAAGTCACTGAGTAATTTTGGCTCTTTTAAAAACTTAATAACCTCTAAGAGTCTCTCTTTAGCTTTATGATGTCCTGCAATATCATTAAAAGAGACATTAGGAATGTCAAACACCAAACCATCTTCAGAGAAATCTTTAATTCTTTTAACTTGTTTAAACTTACAAGACTTAATTTTATAATGTACTAAAGCTTCTTTGAGCACAAATTCATCTTCAATTTCTAGCTTAATATTTTTTCTAAAAAGCTCTTTAACCAACTTTTCATCTTTAATAAGTGTACTTATGTTCTCTTTTAAAAAGTCTGTAGCCTTTTTACTTACAGTTACTTTTATCTCATCAAATTGAGCAATGTCACTTCCTGTATTGATAATGGCATCTGTTACTTTAGAGAAGAAAATTTCCCCTACTTTATTTTTAATTCGTCTAGCATCAAACTCGGGAGCAAAGACAAGAAGTTGGGTTTTTAAAAAATTATCAAAATGCTTATCCATAACAAAGTCTATCTCCATCGTCTCTTCAAAAACTTTGCTATATTCTAAAAATGCTTTTTTCCCAATGGCTTCATAAGCTACATAATTTAACTTGTTAAAAAGGACAATGGTTGCTTGTGAAAAACGTGAAATAAGCTCAGGAATAATCGCCTTTTGATGTCCCCCTGTTTTAATATTACGCTTCTCTTCTCTTTTTAAAGCATCTAAAATCATAGATTCAGCTTGAATATAGTCATCATCAACCAGTTTAATGAACTTATTGTCACTATAGAGCTCTTTACCCAATGAGGAGGTGATAATAAAAATAGTTTTTCTGAAATCAACTATGAAATTAGCATTACCTTCGTTATAAATCTTAGCATCATCATCACTACAAGGCTGGTCGCTCATCTTGTCCCAACCACAAGCATCACGCATCTCTCCACCCTCAAAGATAGAGAGTAAGTTATTTTGAATAACATTATCAGCTTTTTCAAAAGCATCAAGCACAATAATTGACTTAGGGTTATCATAAACAAAGCCTGTTAATTGCCCTACACCATAACCAGACCAACCCTTAGGGTAACCATATAGTTCACCCCCATTTTGTTCATGATATTGAGTCATATCAAACTTACGAATTTTATATTCACCCATCTGTTCTGTCATCAGCTCAGACAAATAAGTTTTACCCGTTGCAGGAGGTCCTAAAAACAGATAAGTAGCTTTGGGTGAGTCCTTATTTATACTAATATTACTTTTAATGCTATTAGCAATCACCTCTATGGCTCTATCTTGCCCAAAGAGTTCTTTACTTAAAGCCTCTTTCATATTTTTAGCATCTTTTATATATAGTAAACCATCATTCATTGCACTACTCTTTGTCTCAAAATTTTAATCGGAGTTTAGCAATATTTGTTTTAACATAGCGATTAAAAGTATCTACATCTACTCACTAAAATAGAATAAGCTCTTATGGTAACCTCCTATCAGCCATATAAATTATTTTTTGGCTAAAATCGCGTAAATAAATCTTAAAAGGATTGCTGTGAAAGTTGCTGTAGAAAAAATTGATGATATTAATATTATTCTCTCTGGAGAAGTTGAAAAAAAAGAGATAGAAGCCAATGTTGAAAAGCTTCAAAAAGAAGCTAAAAAACGTCAAGAAGAGACTAAAAAAGAGTTAGCCAATGAGATGAAAGATGATGCTCCTGATGCCAACGAAATAGAAATGGTTGATAGTGTTCTAAAAGGGATGGAGAGTCAAAACTATCAAAAAGATGCTGAAGGACTTATTTTACAAGAGTTTATTGAGACAGGTTTAAAAGAAGCTGGTATTCCAGTCGATGACATCTTAGGACAACCAGGGTTTAAGACTTATGAGCAAAGAGAAAATGGTCTCTACCTTGAAATTCAAATTTCTACTGCTCCTGAGATTAATACCGATGTTGATTACTTAGATATTGTGCCAACTTTTACAACCCCTGAAGCACCCAAAGATGCTGTAGAAGAGAAACTTAAAGAACTTGCGATTGGACAAGCACCATTTACCAGTATTGAGACACCTAGAGCTGTAGAAGATGGTGATGTGACAGTTATTGACTTTGAAGGGTTTATTGATGGTGTACCTTTTGAGGGAGGAAAAGCTGAAAAGTTTAATTTAAAAGTTGGCTCAAACTCGTTTATTCCAGGCTTTGAAGAGCAAATTTTAGGAATGAACTATGGTGAAGAGAAGAGCATTGAAGTAACATTTCCAGAAGATTACAGTTCAACCGACTTAGCAGGTAAAAAAAGTGAATTTAAAGTTAAATTGCATGAGATTCAAGAACAACAATATGTTGAACCAGATGATGCTTTTGCACAAAAAATTCTTAATGATGAAAAAGCAACACTTGATACACTAAGAGCAAAACTGGCTGACCAAATTAACTCTCAAGCACTTTCAGTCTTTTACCAAAATGAACTCAAACCCCTCTTGATTAAAGGTCTTTTAGGTAAATTTGACTTTACTTTACCTAAAAATGTAGTCGAACAAGAGATAGATGCCAAAGTGAATGAAAAAGCTCAAAATATGTCTAAAGAAGAGCATGAAACGTTAAAAAAGAGTAAAGATATGTTTCAAGAACTTCGAGCTGAAGTAAGACAAGAGGCTGAAGATGCTATTAAAATAGCACTTATTGTAGATGCTTTGGCTAAAAAAGAAGGTATTTCTGTAGATGAACATGAGATTCAAGCAGCCCTTTACTACCAAGCCATGATGGCAGGACAAGATGCTGAAGAGTTGGTAAAATACTATAAAGAAAACAACCTAATGACTTCAGCAAAAATGGGACTCACAGAAGACAAGCTTTTTGGGAAAATGTTAGGTCTTGACAAACGCTAAGCAATAAATAAAACTAGAAGAAAAGGAAGAAAATGGATTTTACAGTAAGTTATCACCCAATAACACCAGAACAAATGAGAGAATGGTACTTTGACGTATTTGAAGACCTTGGAGCAGCCAATGACTTAACAGTCAGAATACCTAAAGAGCAACAAAAAAATAATGAGCTCTCTGAACTTGAAGCTTATTATAAAGAAAAATATTTAGATATGGTAAAACGCTCACGTGAACTTGACTATGACAATTTTAACAATTGGCATGGATATTTTCTTGCCATTGTGCAAGGTTTCTTTGAAAAGTTTTATTTTATACAAGGCTCTGCACTCTCTTCTGTTATCGACAAAGAGTTTTCTAAACTCTATTTTACTCCTTGGAGAGAAATAATAGAAGCTGACTATATTGAAGACTTAGCTGTGAGTTCTAAACCAAATGGTGCTTTTTCTGCTGGAGCATATATGTCACCAGAACAAGTTAAAAAACTTTTAAACGACTATGAAAATGATGCCTATATTAAAGAACTTTTAGAAGAGCAATTTGAGGGTAAAAGAATTGAAGTTCTTGTTGAAGCACTGAAATATGCCTCCCAAAATAATCAAGGATTGATGGAAGCTACTTCTGTTATTGACCCTGGTGAAGAACTGTTTGAAGAGCCTTCATGTTACTCTAACCTCTTTAACTGTGATGTCATTTCAGCTGCTGTTTTCACCACTGAATTAGCTGCACACTATGATGCTATTTACAAAGGTTTAGCTGATGACAGATAATACAGAATCAAAAAAGTATTCTAGTATTCATCAAGAGAATCTTCAAGAGTTAGTACACGCTTTCTATCCTAAAGTTTTAAAAGATGAAGTCCTAGCCCCATTTTTCATCAAAAAACTAGGTGAAGATATTAAGACTCCTCCTTGGAAAGAGCACTTAAAACTTCTTACAGAATTTTGGAAATTTGTTGCTTTAGGATTTGATGACTACAAAGGTAACCCTCTTCAACCTCACTTTTACATTGAGGGGATAAGCCGTGAAGCATTTAAAGCTTGGCTGTATCTCTTTCATCAAACAGCTGATGAACTCTTTGATGAGACAGCCTCTAGTTATTTAAAAAATAAAAGTAATGAAATTGCTGAGAATTTTATACATAAACTAGAACTTTAATAGTCTTTGAAGCATCAATTGATGATGTTTCATTTCATCTCATTCAAAAAACAATTAATTGTTCATCTACCTATCCCTAACTTTCTAATTATAAGTTTAGCTATTATCTTTTTAAGATAAACAAATTAAAAGTGAGGTCTTCAATGGAAAACATTGTTTTAATTATTCCGTTCATACCAGTTATCATTGCCCTATATATAGGGTTCTTAGATAAGAAAGAGCTAATGCCAAAAGTTAGCCTTATATTTTCATCTATCGTGGTATTTTTAGGTAT
>JALWLW010000119.1 GCA_027081065.1 Campylobacteraceae bacterium | reverse complement strand
ACAATGACTTTAAAGTAACAAGCACCACCTACGCAGGAGCAACTCAAAACTACAGTTATGACAACGATGGACTATTAATTACAAGTGGAGCATACACTTTAACAAGAGATGCACAAAATGGTTATACTACAAAAGTTACAGATGGAACAGTAACTCAAAATAGAAGTTATAACAGTTACGGAGAAATTACAAAAGTAGAAGATGAGAGTTTCACTTACGAAATAACCCAAAGAGACAACGCAGGAGCAATCACTCAAAAAGTAGAAACCCTTAACGGAACAACTACCACTTATGACTACACTTTTGGCAATATGGGAAGATTGACCCAAGTAAAAAAAGATAATGTCGTTGTAGAGTCATACACCTATGATAACAATGGAAACAGAGCCTCAGCCACAGTAGATGGAACAACTACCACAGCAAGTTACACCTTAGATGACCAACTAGAAGTCTATGGAGACAACACCTACCACTATGACGATGATGGTTACCTAGATGAAAAAACAACACCAAATGGGACAACCACTTATGAGTATGGAACATTAGGAGAGCTTAAAAAGGTAGTAACCCCTACAAAAACCATAGAGTACAAACACAACGCCAACAACCAAAGAGTAGCAAAACTTGTAGATGGAGTAGTGGTAGAAAAATACCTTTGGGCAAATCTTACAACACTTCTAGCTATTTATGACAAAGATGATAATCTTATTCAGAGATTTGAGTATGCTGATGGTCGTATGCCAATAAGCATGACAAGCAACGGTCAAAAGTACTACCTACACTATGACCAAGTAGGAACACTAAAAGCAGTAACCGACACAACTCATAATATCATCAAAGAGATAAGTTATGATACTTATGGTAATATTCTTTCCGATAGCAATCCAAGCTTTAAAGTTCCATTTGGATTTGCAGGTGGACTTTATGATACAGATACTAAACTAACGAGATTTGGTTATAGAGATTATGATGCCTATACAGGTAAGTGGACGGCTAAAGACCCTATTGACTTTGGGGGTGGGGATAGTAATCTTTATGGGTATGTGTTGGGTGACCCTGTGAATTTTGTTGACCCTAATGGGGAGTTTGGGGTTGTAGGTGGCTTGGTTGCTGGATTTGTTGGAGGAGCAGTGGTTGGAATAGTTGATGGATGGTTAAATGCAAGATGTACTTCAGAATTTTTTGATATTCTATTGGTTGATACGGCAAGTGGAGTTTTAGGAGGTTTTCTTGCTACAGGGGGAGGAGTGTTTGGAGCTATATTAGGTGAAGTAGGTGGATTAGGGCTTAATGCATTGAGTGGATTAAATGGTGTACCAAATGGTAACCCTTGTGACAATACTCCACCTTGTAAATAGGATATATATTATGACAAGAAAAAATACTTTACATAAATTATCTATATTTTTAGCATTATTGTCAACTATACATTCTTATAATCTTGACCCAAAATGTTTTTTTCAAGGTTATATTGTTGTTCCATTAATATTTTTAGCTCTTCCATTTTTATGGAATAGCTGGTTATATCAAGAATTTATAGAAAATTCAAAAAAGCCTATTTCTTATTCAACTTTTATTTTTATTGGTAATATGGTTTATGTATTGCTGATTTTATTTGTTTTAACTTTAATTTTTATAGGTTATAAACCTAGTCATTACATTGAAGGAGTATGTTAAATTCATATATTAACAACACTTTTTTCCTCGTTACGACGGTCTCCGTCGTAATGCATACGAGAGTAACAACAACAAAACCAATCTCTCAAAATAAAAACCATAGAGTACAAACACAACGCAAACAACCAAAGAGTAGCAAAACTTGTAGATGGAGTAGTGGTAGAAAAATACCTTTGGGCAAATCTTACAACACTTCTAGCTATTTATGACAAAGATGATAATCTTATTCAGAGATTTGAGTATGCTGATGGTCGTATGCCAATAAGTATGACTAGCAATGGTCAAAAGTACTACCTACACTACGACCAAGTAGGAACACTAAAAGCAGTAACCGACATAACTCATAACATCATCAAAGAGATAAGTTATGATACTTATGGTAATATTCTCTCCGATAGTAATCCAAGCTTTAAAGTTCCGTTTGGCTTTGTAGGTGGGCTTTATGATGAAGATACTAAACTAACAAGATTTGGTTATAGAGATTATGATGCCTACACTGGTAAGTGGACAGCTAAAGACCCTATTGACTTTGGGGGTGGGGATAGTAATCTTTATGGG
>JALWLW010000118.1 GCA_027081065.1 Campylobacteraceae bacterium | reverse complement strand
CGGTTGTTAAAGATCACTTAAAAACACCTTCGTATCGTCTCCAATATTTTCGCCTCTTAACTTTAAGTGACTCCCAATGTTCTTGGACGCGTATTATAGAGAAATCTTCCTTCTCTGTCAAGGGTTTTTATGGATTTGTGTCTAATTTGTGTATTTTTAACTTTTCTTAGACTAAAAATAACTTTTTAGTCAAAATATTTTTATACTATATTATGTAAGTTTTTTATTTCTAATTTAAATATGATAGAATACATTAATTTAACTTCTAGGGATAATAAATGACAAACATCTACGAAAAACTAGGACTCTTCTACTTAGGTCGAAACATCGACAAAACTACACAAGAAGCTACAGATACTCTTACACTACTTAAAAACAAAAACTTTACAACCCATGCAGCTATCATTGGTATGACAGGTTCGGGAAAAACTGGTTTAGGAATTGGTCTTATTGAAGAGGCTGCAATTGACAACATTCCTGCTATTCTCATTGATCCTAAAGGTGACATGGGAAACCTACTTTTAACAGACCCAACTTTTAACCCTAAAAACTTTGAACCTTGGATTGAAGATGAGGCTACCAATAAAAATGAAAATGTAGCAAACTATGCAGAGAAAATGGCTACCATGTGGCAAGAAGGCATCAAAAGAGATTATCAAGATGAAGCTCGTGTGACTAAACTTCATGGCGTAGAAAAAACCATCTATACCCCTGGTAGTTCTTCTGGAATCTCCATCAATATCTTAGGTTCACTCGAAGCACCACCAACAGAAGTTTTAAATGACTCTGATACTTTTGCATCGTACCTAAAAAGTACCGTTAGCTCACTGCTTTCTCTCATTAAAATAGAGGCAGACCCTGTTAGCTCTAAAGAGTACCTGCTCATCGCTCAAATCTTAGCTAATAAATGGACAAACAACGAAAGTCTCTCTCTTGAAAAACTTATTGGAGAGATTATCTCCCCTAACTTTGACAAAATTGGTGTGCTACCACTAGAGAGTTTTTACCCACAAGAGAAACGTTTTGCATTAGCCACTAAATTTAACTCGATTATTGCATCACCAACCTTTTCTGCTTGGCTACAAGGAGATACCCTAGACATTCAAAGACTTCTTTATGATGAAAATGGAAAAGCAAAAATAGCCGTTATGTCCATTGCCCATTTAAGCGATGAAGAACGAATGTTTTTTGTCACTATTTTACTTAACAAATACATTGCTTGGATGCGTCAACAATCAGGAACTTCAGCACTTAAAGCCCTACTTTACATGGATGAGATTTATGGTTACTTCCCACCAAGTAAAAACCCACCATCTAAAGAGCCTATGATGCTCCTTCTTAAACAAGCCAGAGCATTTGGTACGGGTGTCATTTTAAGTACACAAAACCCTGTTGACCTTGACTACAAGGGGCTTTCAAACATTGGAACATGGTTTATTGGTCGGCTACAAACCAGTCAAGATATCGAACGTGTCATCGATGGTCTGGGTGGAAAAGTAGGGGCTTCATACTCGAAATCAGAAATCAAAGAGCTACTTGCCAACCTACAAAAACGTACATTTTTCTTAAAATCTGCTCACCTTGAAGACATACGTATCTTCTCTACTCGTTGGGTAATGTCCTACTTAAAAGGTCCACTTAAATCTGCTGAAATTTCACAGCTAATGGCTGCTAAAAAATCTGCAGCACCTCAAGCACTCATGAGTAAAGAGCCTAAAGAGACAGGCTATGAGAACTTTGTCAATTTAGACAAAAGCATCTCTCAAAAATATGCAACTGATGTCACAGGTCAAAACAACTTTAGAGCTACACTTCAAGCCAAAGTAGAGGTACACTATTTCTCTCAAAGCAAAGATATTGATGAGAACCATACCCTATGCCTTGACCTTGAACTCTATGAAGATGATGCTATAGATTGGGAAAATGCAGAAGAGCTAGAGTCTTGCCCAACATATTCAACAGCTGAACCTAGCAATGCTTCTTATTCTCCTCTCTCAGCTGAAATATCTGAGGACAAAGGTTTAAAAAAGAACAAACGAGAATTAGTAAATTGGATTTACAAAAACAGACGTTTAGAGCTTTTTAAAACAACCTCTCCTAAATTAAACTCAAAACCAAATGAGAGCTTAGGCGACTTTAAAGTACGTTTGAAAGATATTTTAGATGACAAAAAAGAGGAAGAGATAGAAGAGCTTCAAGAGCGTTATGAGAAAAAAGAAAAAACCCTCATGAAACGTTTACAAAGAGCACAAGACAAAGTAGCCAAAGAAGAGGCAGATGCTAGTAAGTCTATGATAGATACAGGAATTGCGATATTAGGAGCATTATTTGGGAGAACTTCTACGGCTAAACTCGGTACGGCATTTAGTAAAGGAAGCCGTGCCTATAAAGAGCGAGGCGACATTAGCAGAGCCCAAGAAGCCTTAGAAGAGATTCATGAAGATTTAGAACTTTTAGCCGAAGAGCTTGAAGAGAAAATTGATGAATTATCTGAAAAGTTTAATGTTGATAATGTTGAGATAAAAGATGCCTCTATGAAACCTAAAAAGTCTGACATTAACATTGAAGAGCTTTCAATCGTTTGGATTATTTAATGTGTTATACTTCCATTAATAAACAGAAAAGATAAATTAATGAGATTAAACAAATATATTTCACACAACTCAAAGTATTCACGTCGTGAGGCAGATGCACTAATTGAAGCAGGTGATGTAACCATTAATAAAGTCAAAATGGACAATTTTGGCTATGAAGTAAAAGAGGGTGACCAAGTCTCTGTACGTGGGCTTCACGTCAAAGAGCGAACCGAACTTACCATGGTGGTTTTTAACAAACCAAAAGGGACACTTGTTACCCGTAAAGATGACCGTGGACGAACCACCATTTTTCACAAGCTCCCTGGGAAGTTTCGACACTTTATCCCTATTGGGCGTTTGGACTTTGCTTCTGAGGGGCTTTTGCTTTTGACAGACTCTCCAAGAGTAGCAGAGGTCATGATGCAAAGTGGGCTAGACCGTACCTACAACATCAAAATAGACAAACCTTTTTCAAATGAAATGGAAGAGGCGATGCGTGAGGGTCTGATTTTGGACGATGCACGTGCAGGTGGACATGAAAAGTCTAAAATTTATGGCATGGAGTTTGAGCCTTTTATTCACTACGAAGTGCGTAACGCTGGAGCAAACTTTACCAAACTACGTGTGACTATTGCCGAGGGTAAAAACCGTGAACTTCGTCGTTTCTTTGGACACTTTGAAGCCAATGTAGTTAACCTTAAAAGGGTAGAGTTTGGAGGGATTCAGCTCAACAATCTACCAACAGGAAAAACCCGTTTCTTTACACGACGTGAGTACGATGACCTACACAAGTACCTAAAAATGATACGCCAAGTAGAAGCACAAGAGAAAAAAGAGGAAGAGGACAGAATCAAAGCCGAACGCCTTCGTGAAAAAAGACAAAACCAAACCGAAGACCAACGACGACGTGCTGAGTCAGCTGAGAAAAAGAGACTCAAAGAGATTAATCAGAAAAACTCTAACAAAAACAACCCGAACAAAAAAAATAAGAAGTTCTAATGTCTTTGGCTCTAAAGTACCGACCCACCACGCTCAATGAGATTGTGGGGCAAGAGCATCTTTTAGAGCAGGGGCAAGTGTTACGAACGCTTATAGAGAAGAAGAGTCTACTGCACTCTTTTTTTTATGGACCTCCTGGTTGTGGAAAAACTACTTTAGCACGAGTTATAGCCAAAGAGTTACAAGCTCCCTTTTTTGAGCTCAATGCCACCACACTTAAAGTAGAAGATTTACGAAAAATTTTTAAAGCCTATACCAATGCCTTAGAAAAACCTCTTATATTTATAGATGAGGTTCATAGGCTCTCTAAAAACCAGCAAGAGGTTCTGCTTCCGTTTATGGAAAATAACTCGGCACTTATCATTGGGGCATCGACCGAAAACCCCTACTACTCCCTCACCTCTGCCATGCGTTCACGCTCTCATCTATTTGAACTTAAACATGTGAATAACTCTGCACTCTATAAACAGCTTGAAAAGATACTAAAACAAGAAGTTATTCACATAGGTGAAAAAGTCAAACAGTTTCTGGTACACTCTTCATCTGGCGATGTTCGTGCCATGTTGAACCTTTTAGAGACAGCTATAGCTTTAGGCTCTGAAATAACATTAGAAAAACTAAAGTCCATTCGCCCCCATGCTCTACAAGCAGGAAGCTCCGAAGCCGACTCACACTACGACCTAGCCTCTGCCATGATAAAGTCCATACGTGGTTCAGACATAGATGCCAGTGTCTATTACCTAGCACGTTTGGTTAATGGTGGAGAACCTGCTGAGTTTATAGCACGACGTTTGTGCATACTAGCTAGTGAAGACATAGGCAATGCTAACCCTCATGCTTTAAATTTAGCTTCTTCTACCCTGAACATTGTAAAGATGATTGGCTACCCTGAAGCTCGAATCTCTTTGTCGCAGTTGGTAATCTATTTGGCTTCTTCACCCAAGTCCAACTCGGCCTATATGGCGATAAACGCTGCACTTCAAGCCATACAAGCAGGAGAGATTCACCCTATACCTGCAAACATAAAACAGGACAAGGTTAATTACTTATACCCACATAATTTTAACGGTTGGGTTGAGCAAAGTTACATGAGTAAAGATATGAAGTTTTATGAGAGTTCTAAAATAGGGTTTGAAAAGACCTTAGATGAGTGGATAAATAAGATTAAAGGAATTAAGCCGTAGGTTCGGTAAAACCGAACACTACAAATAAAAGAGAACTATACGTTAGTCTCTCCACAGTAACCACATTTTTTAGCTTCTACTGGTATTTTTAATGCACAAGTAGGACATGCTTTTTCTGTTGGTACGGCTTCTTCCTCAGGCTCTTTTAGTTTATTGTAGCCTTTGATAAACATAAATACAACAAAACCAAGAATGACAAAAGAGATAACATCATTAACAAATAGACCATACTTAATAGCTGGTGTACCAACTTTGTCTAATGCTGACATAGTCGCATACTCTTTTCCATCTAGTGGTACAAAAAGCTGAGAGAAGTCAACTTTACCCATAAGCATACCCACTGGTGGCATAATCACATTCTCTACCATTGATTTAATAACTGTAGCAAAAGCTCCACCAAAAATGAAACCTACTGCCATATCTACCATATTTCCTTGTATAAGAAATTTTTTAAATTCTGAAAACATATTATTTCCTTACTGTAATTTTTAAAACAAATTATAACAGAATATAATATATAAAAACTTAAAAATATTATGGATTAAAAACTAGAATAAAGGGGAGGTTGTAGACTCCCAAAAGGAGCCTACAAAAAGAAAATTATTTAGAGTTTTTTTTCTCTCTTGCAAGTCTTTTACGTACCACTGGGTCAAGTGATTTCTTACGAATTCTAATAGACTCAGGTGTAATCTCTACAAGCTCATCATCTTCAATCCACTCCATCGCAGACTCAAGTGTAATCTCTCTAGGTGTTACCAATTTAATAGCATCATCAGCACCAGATGTTCTCATGTTAGTTAAAGCTTTACCTTTAAGTGGGTTAACATCAAGGTCACCTGGACGTGCAGACTCACCAATAACCATTCCTGAGTAAACTTTATCTTGTGGCTTAATAAACATAATACCACGTGCTTGAAGGTTGAAAATTGAGAATGCTACTGCTTCACCATCGTCCATAGAGACCAATGCACCAGGAGTTCTAGACTCAACAGTACCTGAGTATGCTCGGTACTCTAAGTAAGAGTGATTCATGATACCTTCACCTTTAGTATCGGTAAGGAACTCATTTCTAAACCCAATAAGACCACGTGCAGGGATTTCAAACTCAAGTCTTACTGTACCGTCGGGCATTGGATTAAGAGAGGTCATGTTTGCTTTTCTTTTTCCTAGTTTCTCAATAGCAACCCCTTGGAACTCTTCTGGAACATCTACTACTAAATGCTCAAATGGCTCCATTTTCACACCATTTTCTTCTTTAGTAACAACTTCTGGACGGGCTAACATAAACTCGAAACCTTCACGTCTCATATTTTCGGCCAAAATACCAATTTGAAGCTCACCTCTACCTGAAACTTTGAAAGATGCATCTCCCATAGGCTCCATACGCATAGCGATGTTTGTCTCCATCTCTTTTTCAAGACGCTCTTTAATTTTGTTAGATGTTACGTGTTTACCCTCTTGTCCAGCTAAAGGTCCATTGTTTACCGACATAATAACTGAAAGTGTAGGCTCTTCAACGTGCATAGGATCAAGTGCTACAGGATTTTGAGGATCACAAATAGAGTCACCAACATCAATATCAGCAAAACCAGCAATCGCTACAATATCTCCAGCTTCTGCTTCTTCAATATCTATTCTCTCTAACCCTTTAAAACCAATAAGTTTAGAGACTCTTGATTTTGTTTTAGAACCATCTGCTTTTACAAGAAGGTACTCGTCACCTTTTTTAACTTTACCGTTAAAAATACGTGTAATACCAATACGACCTACAAAGTTATCAGAGTCAAGTGTAAATACTTGTGCTTGAGTATCAGAATCAGGTGACCCTTCAGGATATGGAACATGTTCAATAATTGCATTGAAAAGTGGTGTCATATCTTTATTTTCATCTTCCATCTCATGCTTAGCATAACCGTCACGGGCAGCTGCATAAAGTACAGGGAATTCAAGTTGGTCTTCATTTGCATCAAGTGCAACTAAAAGGTCAAACACTTCATCCATAACTCTATCAGGCTCTGCACCATCTTTGTCAATTTTGTTAATAACAACAACAGGAATAATTCCAAATGCAATCGCTTTTTTCAAAACGAATTTAGTTTGAGGCATAACACCCTCTTGTGCATCTACAAGCAGTAGGACACCATCAACCATTTTTAAAACACGCTCAACCTCACCACCAAAATCGGCGTGACCAGGGGTGTCAATAATATTAATTTTATGGTCACCATAAGTGATGGCTGTATTTTTAGAAAGAATCGTAATTCCTCTTTCCATCTCAATCTCATTCGAGTCCATCGCTCTCTCTTGCACCTCTTGATGTGCTTCGTACGTTCCAGACTGTTGAAGAAGTTGATCAACAAGCGTTGTTTTACCGTGGTCAACGTGAGCGATAACAGCAATATTTTTAATTTTTTGCATTAAATTTTTCCTAATAATATAAATAATTACGCGAATTATAGCTAAAAAATATTATACTAGCCTCTAGCATTTTTTGTAAACTTATTAAATTTATTTTTAAATAAAAATAATTTAATTTAAAACCGTTAAAGAGTTCTTTTAATCTCTTTGTGTTATACTACACCATATTTTTAATTATATGAAGGAGATTTCACAATGAAATTCACACAATCACTAGTAGCTATTGCTGCATTAAGTACTTTAAGTTTTGCTGGGGGTGATATCAACCCTGTAACTGTTTTTGAACAAGAGCCAGTTGTTGTTCCTGTTGAGCCAGTTGTTGTTCCAAAAGCTGTAGTTAAAGCACCACCTCCACCACCACCAGCACCAAAACCAAAACCTGTTGCTAAACCATTAGGAGTATATGTTGCTGGAGGACTTACTAATATTGCTGTAAGTACAGATGGTAGTGCTAATCTTTTTTCAGAGCAGGTTGGTCAAGACAGACAAGTTGGATTTACAGGTAAAATTGGTTATGACTTTATGGACTACTTAGGTGCAGAATTAAGAGGAACATATGGTTTATCTAAGCAAACTAATAACAAGTTTCAACAAATTGGTGCTTACTTAAAACCAAACTACAATATTACTGATGAGTTTAATCTTTATGGTTTACTTGGAGCATCTAGAGCAAATCTAAATGATACTGCATTAAGTACAGCTACAGATACAGGTCTATCTTATGGTATAGGTGTTGACTATGATGTTACTGATAGTATTTCTGTATTTACTGATGCATTAAACTATTTGAATAAAACTGATTCAACTAACCAATGGGGTCTAACTCTTGGTGCTGCCTATAACTTTTAGAAGTTAATTAAGTATCTAATCTTTAATAAGGATTAGATACTATCTTTACTCTCCATAATACATTTTATTAAAATATATCTAAAAATTTCACTCAACTTAAACTAAGTTTTTACACATATTTTAAAAACTTTCAGGAGATGTTTGTGAGATTAATTATACTGCTTAGTGTGCTTTTATCAACACTATATTCAAATCAACTTGATGATAGATTAAAAAATACTTTAATCAATCAACCTTATCAGATTTCAAATTTTGAAACTGAACAAAAATCAGTCATTAATCTTTATAAACATAATCACTATAAGCCTTTATGGATTGGTCATGCCAAAAATCTTAATACGCTTATAGCTACACTACAGGATCCTTATTTTAACTATAAATATAAAGATTTTCATCAAAGTCAAATAGAACAATACATACATCTACTACATAACAATATGAACCTAAATATGCATTCTAGTGAGTTAATGAAACTCGATATACTACTTACTAGAGCCTACCTTAAATTGGTAAAGTTTATTGTTCAATCTGATATTAATTGGAATATGGTTCAAATGAAAATTAAAAGTCTTAAAGATAGTGATGATATCACGGCTAATTGGGAAATGATACGTAAAACTATACCCTCTAGTACAAAACTTTTTCAAGCCATTCGAAATCAAGATATTAAAAGTTTTCTCTACTCTTTAGTTCCATCAAAAAAACAATATCAAGAACTAATTAATTCACTTAGCTTCTACCAAAACTTAAGAAATTTAAAACGCATAAAATATGCAAAAGATTTAAAACTTGGAGATAGATACCCTTATATTAAAGATATCAAAGAACGATTAATTATAACTGGAGATTTATATAATAAATACAATACTACTGATATCTTTGATGCAGAATTAAAACAAGCACTTTATCTATATAAAGACCGTTTTAAATTAGAACAAAATGGTCTCATTGATAAAGTTCTAGTCTATTACCTTAATAAACCTATGCATCTACTCTCTGAAAAAATAATCGTTAACTTAGATAAGTTAAAAGTTTTTCCGAATACTTACCCCAATGAATATATTAGAATTAATATTCCTGACTTTAAAATGAATTATTACAGAAATGGTCAATCCATTTTAGAAATGCGTGCTGTTGTAGGTCGTCCAGAACGACCAACACCAATATTTTCATCATATATGACATATCTTGAAATTAATCCAAATTGGAATATTCCTGAAAATTTAGTTCGACGAGATCTTATTGTTGCATTACAAGAGAATCCAAACTACCTGAAAGAACATAACATTCATGTATTTTATGGATGGAAGAAAAAAAGTGAAATAAAAAACTTTAAACCTGAAATGCTTTTCCCTTATGCTGACAAATCAAAAGGACATATCCCTTATAGGTTCGTTCAATATCCTGGAGATGATAATGCACTTGGTCGTATTAAATTTATGTTTCCAAATAAATACTCCGTATATCTTCATGACACAGATAACAAATCACTGTTTCAATACAGATATCGTGTTTATAGTTCAGGGTGTATGCGTATAGAAAAACCTTTTGAACTACTAAATATACTAAATTCACGAATAAGTCCAAAGTACCAAAAAATTATAGCTAAATACAGAAATACCTTAGTTAATAAAGTAATTAGATTTAACAAAAAGTTACCTGTTTATACCACTTATTTTACAGTTTTTAAAAGAAATGGTCTAACTTATTTCAGAAAAGATATTTACAAATATGATAAATTTATTCAAGAGTCTCAACTTAAAGATTTTTAATCCATTTAGCAATACGCTTTAATAAAGTATTTTTATCATTAGAGATATATACTTTAAGCTCAAGTAAATTTTTCTTATACCCTAAAATAGATGGATCATTTTTAGGAAGAATCATCTCTTTTATCTGAATTGCTTTTAAAAGATACTCATATGCTTCAGTATAATTAAAAAGATGATAATGACACATTGCTAAACTATTATAACTCTTTGCTGTATCAGGGTGACTCAATCTATAGAGTTCAATTCTACATTTTAATGATTTTTCAAAATGAGGTAATGCTTCTAAATACTCTTCAGAAGCAGCATAAAAGTAACCTAGCTCATGGTGACTTATTGCTGTTAAAGGATGCATTGTTCCTAAAAATTTTTCACGAATTTTTAAAGCTTTTAAATAGTAACCAAAGGCATCTTTTAACTTATCTTCTGAAAAATATATGTTTGCTAAGGCACTATAAATAGAAGCTGATTCAAGTGAGTTCATACCAAAGATATTAATATTAATATCTAATGATTTTTTATAAAGTTTAAGAGACTTACCAGTATCACCATAAACAAGATATGCTTCAGCTAATTTTGCATAAGCTATTGCTGTTTTAGTATGAAATAAACCAAAAGATTCAACTTGCAAATCAAGTACTTTTTTACTATAGTAAATAACTTTTTTATTTACTTTTTTTTCTTTATGTAATAAAATTAAATAATTATATTTTTTAATTAAACTTTCATAAAAAGAGGTACTAAATGATATAAATAGAGATTTACTAAGAGAAACATTATACATAATAATATTTTCAGTTAATAACATACTCATATCTACTTTCTTTATATATTTTTATATACTATACCTAATTTATTTATAAAAACAACTCAAATAAATAAGAAAAAATATTTAAATTACTTAATTTTAATATCTACAATCAATATTTAATTTATAAAGTTATCACCTATTAACTATAATGATATTTTATTCTTATCATCCTTTTCGCTCCCATAACTCCTTTTTAACCATCAAATGAGTATAATCGCGAAAAAATTTCTATGTTATGATAGTTTAAGCTTTTATGCAGTATTATGCAAAAAGTTAACTAGGACTAAATTTGTCCGATTTAAAATTATGAGCTAGACTCAAAGGAAAAAAATGAAAGTTTATTTGGACAATAACGCAACAACAATTGTTGATCCACATGTATTTGATGAGATGGAACCATTTTTTGTAAAAAAATATGGTAATCCAAATTCATTACATGCTTTTGCAGGTGAAACACATCCTCACATAAAAACAGCTATGGAGAGAATCTATGCTGGTATTGGGGCAAGAAGAGAAGACTCGGTAGTCATCACCTCTTGTGCAACAGAAAGTAATAACTGGGTATTAAAGTCAGTTTACTTTGAGCAAATCTTAACAGGTAAAAAAAACCATATTATTGTCTCAGAAGTAGAACACCCATCAATTATTGCAACAGCAAAGTTTATTGAGTCTATGGGTTGTAAAGTAACTTATTTGCCTATTAACTCAGAAGGGTTAATTGAAGCCAAAGATGTAAGAGAGAGCATAACTGATAAAACAGCTATTGTTTCCGTTATGTGGGCAAACAATGAAACCGGTGCTATTTTTCCTGTTGAAGAGATTGGTGCTATTTGTGCTGAGCATAAGGTACTTTTTCATACCGATGCTGTTCAAGCCATTGGAAAACTGCCTGTTAATGTGCAAAGCTTCAACGTTGACTACTTAACATTTTCAGCCCATAAATTCCATGGTCCAAAAGGCGTTGGTGCGTTATATATGAAAAAAGGTAAAGAACTTATGCCACTTTTTCATGGTGGTTCACAAATGGGTGGTCACCGTTCAGGCACACTCAATGTTCCAGGTATTGTAGGAATGGGTAGAGCCATTGAAGAGGCTGTTAAAGCACTTGACTTTGAAATGACTAACATTAGAGCCATGAGAGATGCTTTTGAAGATGAACTACTTCAAATCTCTGATACTTTTGTGGTCACTTCTAGAGAACATAGAACACCCAATACCATTCTTATCTCTTTTAGAGGTATCGAAGGTGAATCTATGCTCTGGGACTTAAACCAAGCAGGTATTGGTGCAAGTACAGGTTCAGCCTGTGCTTCTGAAGACTTAGAAGCCAACTCTGTTATGGATGCTATTGGTGCTGATGAAGATTTAGCCCATACAGCCATCAGATTCTCTTTAAGCCGTTACACAACACAAGAAGAGATTGACTATACCCTAGCAACCGTACTTAAAGCTGTTGCTAGACTTAGAGAGATTTCAAGTTCATTTGCCTACACACCAGAAGGTCATGAGAGTGGACTAGTAGCACATTAATTTATGCTTTACTTTCGTCATTGACGAATAAATAATTATAAAGGAAAAATCATGGGATTAGATAGTTTAGTAGGTGGTACCATCTGGGATGAGTACAGCGATAAAGTAACGGATTTAATGAACAACCCAAAAAATATGGGTGAAATTACAACCGAACAAGCAGAAGAAATGGGTGGTAAACTCATCGTTGCTGACTTTGGAGCAGAATCTTGTGGAGATGCAGTCCGTCTCTATTGGGTTGTTAATCCAAATACAGATGTGATTATGGATTCAAAATTCAAATCATTTGGTTGTGGTACAGCCATTGCTTCATCTGATGTTATGGCAGAACTTTGTAAATACAAAACCGTTCAAGATGCAGTTAAAATTACCAACATTGATGTTGAAAAAGCAATGAGAGACACACCAGACGTTCCTTCAGTGCCACCTCAAAAAATGCACTGTTCGGTCATGGCATATGATGTTATTAAAAAAGCAGCTGGTCAATACTTAAATGTAGACATGGAAAGCTTTGAAGAAGAAGTAATTGTTTGTGAATGTGCAAGAGTTACCTTAGACACACTTAAAGAGGTAATTCGTCTTAATGACCTTACCACAGTTGAGCAAATTACAGACTATACCAAAGCTGGTGGATTTTGTAAATCATGTATCAAGCCTGGTGGACATGAAGAGAAAGATATCTATTTAGTAGATTTACTTGAAGAATATGAAAAAGAAAAAATGGTAGCTGGTTCAAGTATTGGTGGGGCTAAACCAAGTGTTGACTTTGATAAAATGACCTTGCTTCAAAAATTCAAAGCCGTAGAAAAAGTAATTGATGAAAATATTCGTCAAATGCTCGTAATGGACGGTGGAGACATGGAAGTGCTTGACATGAAAGAAAATGGTGACATGCTAGACATCTACATTACCTACCTTGGTTCTTGTAGTGGTTGTGAGTCTTCTAACACAGGAACACTTTTTGCTATTGAAAATGTGCTTAAAGAAAAATGTACTCCAAACATTAGAGTTATACCAGTATAAGCTCTTAATTATTCCCTTTGATGTAAAAAAGGGAATATTCTATTTCGGAGTGCTATAATACAAAAAGGCTCTAAAATGAAATATTTCTTCTCTCTACTTTTAATACTCTCTTTTATAGCTTGTTCAAAAAGTACCCCTCTACCCTATGACAATACTGTGTACTATCAATATATTCCAAAAGAATCTTTAAGCTTATTAGATTTTAAAGGCGAAGAGATTATTTCTACAGTAATCAATAATGAGTATTATTATGTACGTAAAGATGGTAAAGCCATAAAAACTTTAACATATGATAATGCTGCTGACCCTTTTTCAGATGGTCTAGCTAGAACCAAAATAAATGGTAAAATTGGTTTTTTTAATACTAATTTGGACATTATATTAAAGCCAATTTATGATTTTGCTTTTCCTTTTTATAAAGGTATTGCTGAAATATGTACAGGATGTAAAGAGAAACAAGAGGGAGAACACTCTATGCTCGATGGTGGAAAATGGCAAAAAATAAATCGTGAAGGCTTAGTAATAGAATAATCTTTCTACAATAAACTATTCAAGCTTCAAAAATTTTCTTATTCCCCCTATAAAAACTTTCAAATATAATTCTAACTACTACCTTTTATAATTCCTAATTATTATTTTAATTTATTAATTTTTAATAAATTTTTAAAAATATTTTTAAATGTTAAATATTAATTAAGTTTAATAGTAGTATACTTTTTTTAACAAAAAAACATAACAGGAAATATTATGACACATTTAAAAACTTTTTTATTAACTTTAGCTTCTCTTCTTTTCATCGCTTGTGGTGAAGATTCAGATGCACCTAGTATAGCTTTTAATGAAAACTCTTTTCCTATTACTGAAAAAACAACACAAGATGAAATTTTAAATGCTATTAATGAAGCGAGATCAATTGCTAGAGATTGCCAAGATGGCAATGGCTTAGTTTCAGCTGCACCTGCTTTAACTTGGAATGATGAGCTTTATGCTTCTGCCTATGAACACTCTTATGACTTGGCTCAAAGTAATACTTTTTCACACTATGGCTCAGGTACAGCTTCTGATATTACTGGATCAAACTATAATAAGAGGTCATACTTTAATGAACGTATAAAAGCTAATGGTTATGTAGGATACAAAACAATTGGTGAAAATATTGCTGGTGGTCAAGGAACTATTCAAGAAGCTATTACAGCATGGTTAGCCTCTCCTACTCACTGTACAAATATTATGAATCCTAATTTTAAAGAGATTGGTGTAGCTGTTGTTATTAATTCATCTTCTGAATATGGAATCTACTGGACTCAAAATTTTGGAGGAAAAAAATAACAATTTTAAACGTTTTAGAATAATTATAAATTTTTATACTAAAAGTCGATAGTCTCATATTTTTTCTTTTAAAGAAGTGGGAGATGATATAGATATGAAATAAGAAACTACCTACGGGAGTTATTTGGAAAAAATATTTCGAGGAAAATATTTAATAACTCTCGTGGCAGAAGTATAACCACAGAACGTGTTCCAATCGTGAATAATAGACTATTTATTAAAAAAAGTTAAATAATTAATATAATTTTGTAAATTTATATTTAAGTTTATTTATGTTAAAATTAATTATTATCTAATGTAATTAGTTTTTTTTAATTAAAAGGAATTTACTATGTTTACTTTGATAGATTTCGAAAAACATCAACACTCATATCATACCATTGAGTTTTATCTCAAAAAAAAATACATTTTTTTTAAAAATAAGGATATATAATGTATTATAACTCTAGCAAAAGTAATAATGACTACTACAACTCTTACAAAAGACAACTCTCAGAACTAGAAGCTTATAAAAAAGAAGAGACCTTGCAAAAAATTATTAAATTTTTCCTTTTACTGTTACTGCTATTGCTTTTTGTTTTAGGAAGCTATTATCTCTATATATATTTCTATCCAACACTTAATATACAAAGATCTATATCTAAAAATCCACAAGTACTTGTAGAAAAAGAATCTCTAAACACTATTGAAATTAGAGAAGAAGAACTACCTAAAAGTGTACAAACAAATGAAAGATGTCAAACAGCTAATTCAAGATTAAATGAAGAAGAGATTGCATTAATTGTCCAAATTATCATGGCACAAATAACTGCAAAAAAAGAAATTCCTTTAGAGGAACAACTCGCACTTGTATCTCAAAAAAAATTTGAAACTAAAAGTTTAAAAGATAGCAATCATTATAATAAAATTATTTTACCTCACAATGAAATAGTCAATAATCAGAATGATTCTCTTCTTGAACTTACAAATGAATTAAATCATGTCATAGATGAATATAAAGAGAATAAATTTCATTCAGATTATATCGAAGCTGTCAATAAAGAAACAACCATTCGTAAAAATGAAATGCGTGTAATTATTGTTCAAGAAGGAGATACCCTATCTAAGATAGCTAAAAAAGCTTATGGGAGTGCTAACGATTATAAAAAAATCTTTTCAGCCAATCCTGAAATTATTAAAAATCCAGACCAAATTTTTGTTGGACAACGTTTACGCATTCCAGCATAAACATATATCAACAATCATATAAGTACATTATGCTATATTTACATTTATGCAACATATGCAAAAGGATTATCTATGGATTATATGTTTGAGACAGGATTTTTAGGAACAAGAGCTCCTTTTTTTATGGATTTTGTTATGATTATGGTAGCACTACTACCTCTTTTAGCTTTAGTTGCTATTACTATGGCTAAAATAAAATCTTATAAATTACATGCATTGAGTCAATCTATTATTTTTGTTATCTCAGTCATTGTCGTCTCATATTTTGAATATGGTGTACGTGCTGGTGGTGGATTTGAAAAGTTTATGGAAGGAAGTAATACTTCACATAACTATGCACTCTATGTACTTCTATTTCATATTGCCATTGCACTTATATCTTTAGTAATTTGGACAAAAACAATTTTGTCAGCTCGAAAAGCTATGAAAGCTGGTACTTTACCTGGTGCATTCACACTTTCTCATAAAAAAGCTGGTCAACTAACTTTTATAGGTATTTTTCTTACAGCGTTTACAGGTCTGTGGGTTTATATTTTACTCTTTGTTTACTAATCATATTAAGTTAAGACATCACTCTTAACTTAATACTATTTAAACCTCTTTCTAAAAAAAACATCAATACTTTGAGATGGCACTACTTTTTGGTGCTGTCCTACTTCTACTTTAATATTTTTATTCACATCATATTCTAAAATAAATGAATTTCCCTCAATGGAATTTTCAATAATAAACATGGTATTATCATTGACCTTTTTACCCACTTGAACAGCATACCCTTCACCTGTGCCATCATCTTTAATAAATACTCTATCTAATTCAACCTCATATGCCAAGTCTCTTGCTGCTTGATTCATAATAAACAATTCAGCTTCCCTTCCTAATGATCCTTTCCCCTCTCCAAGTCCTGCTGTAGAAACACCTAAGAGTAGATAGGATAAGATATCTTTTTTGGGTAAAGGTGGTTCTGAAGTAAAAGTTATTTTAGGGCGTTTCGCATTACCATGAATATTAATGGTAATTACAATATCAGGTAATTCATACTCAACAGTTAAATCTAACAAAGGATTAATCTCTTTTCCTCCTTGAAAAACAATATTTGAATCAACAACAGAAAAAACCTTAGGAGACTGTTCAACTCGTCCATTTATCTCTTTTACTTTACCCAATAGCTTCAAATTTTTTTTAAATTTCTTCTGAGCTTTAAGATGAACATCAAACTTTAACTCAATATCCTTAGTTCTATACTTAGCTTCACTAGCATAAATACCCAAATCAATAAAAACATCATTTAAAAATGTATCTTCTAATATTTTTGAGCTTTTATTTTTTTGAACAATAATCACATCATTATCATGAGAAGGATCTAAAAATTTAGACTCATAAAATACTTTTAACTTATCTAAAAAGACTCCCCCAATAATTTTTTTCTTTTTTCCCTCTTGAAGATAGTCAATGTCACAACTTAAATCTGTATATCCATAGTTGGGATGTCCTAAAGGTAAAGACTCCACTTGTATCAGGGCTTTTAACTTCGTATCATCTCCTTTAGCTTTTAATATTATTTTAGGATGCATATCAAAAAGAAGCTCTTTTTGCTCACCCAAATGGACAAAAGCTTTTTGATTTAAGTAAAAATTCTTATTTAAACGTTTTTCTTTAAAACCTCTTGTCTTAAAGTTAAACTTTTCAATAGAGAGTAACTCTTTTTGATAGTCTGCTTTAACTTCAACTTCCTCTATTGAAAAACTATCAAATACTAACTTTGAGGATAAGAGTGAAGCATCAATCTTTTCATCTTCTAATTGGACATCTAATTGCATTGCCCCCTCAACATCTAATGCTTTAAATGGATATACATTGATTAACTCTTTTTGTAATTTTTTGACAGAGTCAATTGTTATTTTAGCCTTAATATCTTCTCTTTCTAAATTCCCTTTAGCTTCTAAATTTAAATGTTTACTAGAGACATTAATACTTAATCCCTCTAGTTGAGAGAACGCATTTACTTGAAGTTTAAAATTTTTATTAGATTTCATAAAGCCATCTAAAGTAAAATATTTCTCTCTTAGACCTACATCACCTCTTAAATCAACCTGAATAAACTTCCCTTTTAACTCTTTAGGTAATTTCATCACTCTAGCAGGATAAATAGCATCACTTTTTATCCTAAAATTAAAATCATTGTAATCCAAACTCAAAATTTCAGCTTCAATTTTTTTAGCATTTAAATCAAGTTTTAAACCTTGTTTTGAACTTTTAAGCTCTAAGTTTAGGGGTAGTAACTCTTGAAGATTTAACTCAAAAGCATCAAATTTTACTATTTTAATACTAGAATGACTATCTAAGAGCTTAGGGTTCATATAAGCACCAGAAAAAGTACTTTCTACATCAATATTCAAAGCTTTACCTTCTGCATTAAATCTCAATGAGCCATCTATATTTTTATTTACTAAATCTACAGCTATCTCTTGAGTATCTAACATCAAATTAATAGGTGTCTCTTCATAAATCACCCTTGTGCTAACTTTGGTTTTAAGTTTCAATTGTTGCAGTGTTCCACTGCTACTCAAAGCTAAAGGTACATTGCCAAGCAAACTTAAGTTATGCTCTTTTAATAAAGTATTTAAATATTTATCATATCCCAATAACTCTGTCTGTAAATCAAAACGTAAACTTTTTTCGATATCATTAAAATTAAAATCAGCATCACTTAAAAGTTCACCTCCCACTGCTGAAGAGTCAAAATGACTTATAACATTTAACTTTGTCTGTCCATTTAAAGGTTTGCTTATGCCTTTCAAAGCCAAGTCATTTAGCTCTATATCAATTCTGTCATAAATTATTTTTAACTTTTGAACACTTAAATTAAAATCAACATTATTCATGTCTCCTTTGGCCAAAACGTCAATAGTAGGTAAAACTTCAATCATAATATTTTGTGCTTGAAGTTCTCTTTTAATGAAGTCATTTTCAGCCAATATTTTTTTAGGTTTTATCTCTGTATTTATCTTAAAAGAGAGGCTTTTATTCACATCTTTTAGATTGACAAAGCTCTTTACTTTCATGTTTACATTGGCGATATTACTAGTTAACTTGGAATCTAAATTCACTTGAATATCTTGCTTTTTTAAATCATAAGAAGCATCGAGTAATAGCTCTTCTGTTTTGACTTTATAACGCTCATAATTAAGAGATAAATCATCTCCCTTTACAAAAAAGTTTACTTTTTCAAAATTACCATTGGCTTTAATATCAAGTTTTGGACTCTGCATTAATTTTAGGTTATATTCCTTTAAAATAGGAGTCAAGAACGATTGTTCTCCTTTTATTTTAGCATTTAATTCATACCTATCATTGATAATTTTTGCATTAAGGTCAACTTGTGTGATGTTCGAATCAAGTACAAATGTAACTTCTCCCTTATGCCTCTTTTTCATATCACTTTCAAAGTTTTTTACTTTTAATTTTGCATACTTAACATCAAAATTTTCATATCTTGTATTTTCTAACGAGAGTACTAAGTTATTCACAATAACTTTGTCAAAAGGAAGAGAGACATTGCTTTCTTCTTCTTGCTTAGTGTTGCTATTATCATCGATCAGTTTAGCTAAAAATTCTTTATCAATTTCTACTGAATCTAATAACAACCTATCAATAAGTAAAACCCTATTTTCAAGCTGTTCTAAATCAATTTTTAATGCTACAGATTTGGCTTTAATTTTCTCTTGATAGTTAACATCATGTAAAATAAACCCTGAAAGTAAACTTCCCTCTATTTTTCCATAATAAATACCTTGAGATTTTAAAGGTTCTTCTAAAATACTAAACAATGAAGAGGGTACTTGTAACACAAATACCAAACTCAATGCCAATAACAATATGAATAAAATTAACCATGACAAAAGATAATAAATAGCAAAAAATAACTTTTTCAAAATACCTGTCCAATACCTAGATGCAATGCTGGAGTATCTCCTTTAGTGGGATACCCCAAGTCTATACGTAAAGGACCAATAATAGACAAATAGCGTAAGCCAAAACCAAAAGAGTTAAACCACTCCCCTGAAAAATCATTAACCTTTTGTGACATTTTGGAAGTATCAAAAAAACCTACTAACAAGAAATTTTTTGTTACATAATAACGAGATTCTAAAGAAGCATCAATAATACTCAATCCCCCTATAGGATAAATACCTGAATGTTCTCCTACATCACGATATTCATAACCACGATTACTCATCGCCCCTCCTAAAAAAAAATGTTTAAAAGGGGGAGTCTCTTCTGAAATAGTTCCTACTTTTATTTTAGTTGCTAATACCATAAGGGCAAAGCTTTTAATGTACCGAGCTTCAGCCAAAGCTTTAAAATAATCAATATCCGAACCCAATGATTTCATCGATTTTTCTAAATAAAGCGATGTATAGTAGCCATTTTTAGCATCCATTACTGAGTCTCTTTTATCAATCAATACACGGTAAAAAAGAGAATTGATTAGATAATTACCTGCTAAAAAGTCAGATACACCCGATTGAATCTCAGAATATTCTAACTGAAAGCCAAAAAAATGTTCTAAATCAAAAAGTTTTTTTCCAAAAGTAATGCGTTCCACAAAAAGATCTTCAACATAAGCATCATAATCCCATTGACTATAACCAAGTTCATTTAAAAATGAAAAGTCTCCTAAAATTTCATTTTTAATCTTAGGGTCAAAATAAGAACTTTTAGCTTCATATCCACGCTGAGAAATCTCTCCTAACAATTTAAGCTCTCTTAGGTTTCCGAAGAAATTATGATCAATATAAGCTACGCCTCCTCTAACACCATCTTCAGTATCATAACCAAAATTAGAAGCAAACTCTTTAGTTCGCCCCTCTTCAACAAAGATATCTATGGGAACATGATTCACTTCTGTTTGAAATAATGGTTCTATTTTTATTTTTTCAAATACACCTAATCTATAAATATTGTCATAACTCTCTTCAAGTTTTAAAACATTAAATAAATCTCCCTCATTGAATACAATTTGTTCTTCTATAAGTGGACTAGCTATTTGAGAAGAGTTATTCACATCTGTTGCACCAAAGTAATATTTTTCACCCTTTATAATGCTAAAATTCACATCTACTTTATAGTTGTCCAAATCAACAAATGCTTTTGCATTTAAATGATGCCTTGGATACCCATTTTCAGATAAATAAGCCCGAATTTTATTTTTACTCTCTGTAAAGTTGCTTGTTTTAAAACGTTCACCTTCTTGCAATAGAGAAAAACGTTTAAATTCATCGTCCAGATGAATTGATGCTATTTTAATGGGTTGATTTTTTTTAATGTGTAAATAAATTATTTCATCATCTACCTTAGGAGTTACCTCAGCTTTATAATAACCCATACTATATAGATACTCTTCTAAATTCGTTACAAAACCAACTATTTGAGAGCTTTCAAAGCTTGGGTCTTTTTTCCAAACTTTATAAATAGGTGGATAATCTATATGACAAATCTTTAAAAGTGTCGCTCGATCAAACTCACCTGTAATAACATCTACATCCCCCGTAAATTTTATTTCTGTAAAGTTATTTGAATATAAAAACTTAACTATAAATAACAAAAATATTAAAAGTTTTTTCATGGTTAGAATAATAACATAGTAGTGTGAAAAAAAAGTAACGTTTTAGGAATAATCTTTTTCATTAAAATTTTGTCTTTATTCTAGAAGTGTGTAAGGAGGTATACTCATGTATCCGACGAAGCACAACAACTAAGAGTAAAGGAAAAAGAGTGACAAAAAATGGTGATAAAGAAATTATTTCAATCAGTGTTCAAATCATTAATGTCGTAGTAGACCAATTAGATACTGATAAAAAGAAAAGAGCTAGACTAGTTTAGCCCCAAAATCTATTAAAATAGCTCTAAACAATAAGGAAGAGAATGCTGAACTATTGCAATACATAGAAGTAATAGAAACAAGTGAAACTATTACCCCAAAGCTAAAAATAAATAAAAGACGCTCTTTCTCTTCTCCTATAGAGAGTATAGAACTTCTTGACGAGATAGCATAAGGAGTAAAACTATGCCTACAAAAGAACAACAAAGTCATTACCTATCGTTCTTTGGTATCAGTCACAGTTTATGGTATAAATCATTAACTTTTAATTACTCGTTCTGATGTTGGTTATGGCATTGGTATTGCTAATACCTATGCAATAGCTCATGAGTCAGCAGGAAAAGAAGCTGTTACAGATGCTATTAAAAGAACCATGAGAAGCTTTGGCTCACAGTTTGGTAATGCTCTGTACGATAAAACCCAAAAGAATGTAGACTATAAGACTCCCTCCTCTCCTCAATCTCAGCAATCTCAAAATGTTCAACCACAAACTCACTCCTCATCTTATGGAGAGTTCCAATCATTGGGCTTAGGCATAGCTGAACAAAATGGGGAAATAGTCGTAACAGGACAAACCTATGGAAAACAGCAGACCATTAAAAAATATGGTTTTCGATGGGATGCCAACCGTAAAATTTGGTATAAATCTCAAAAGCAGGTGGCATAACTCCCCCTACCTCAAAACCTTATCAACCAACTCACCATAATTAGAGACACAATCATAAGCTATCTCATCATCATTTAAACACTCAAAATATTTCCGTGCGTACGCTATCTTTGCCTCTTCACTCCCTTTAAGTTGTAGTGCGTCACAATTTCCTTTTGTCTCTGCTACAAAGTAGATGTTTTTCTTATCTTCCCCGTTAAATACCACTGCCCAATCGGGGTTGTAGCTACCCATTGGTGTTGGTATTTTAAAATCATTTGGTAGTTTGGCATAGACGGTTATCTGCCCTTTTTCTAGCTCGTTGGCAAAGGTTTTTTCTACCTCTGAGTCATATTTCAAATAATCATAGATATGCTTCTGCACACTCATGGTGTCTTTTGTAAGGTTGTATTTAAAGTTAGGAATGGTAAATATATCGGTCTCATAGACCTCATCGGTTTTAAAATACTCAATACCACTTACCAACAGTCGTGCTTTTTGTTGGTTGATGATGTTGCTTATTTTAATAATAAACTCTTCAGGGTTCACCGTAAAGAGTTTAAACTTTTTCTCCTCTATCTTAGACAAGATAGCAACAATCGTTTTTCGAGTAAGTGCTGTGCTTCTCTCTATCTCTCCTACCAAATCATATTTGGTACTTCCTAGCTCATGGTTCATCCGTTCGTAGCTATTTTTACTGCTACCCATCATCTCACTACCCGAAGCCAAATCATCTAGCTCAAACAAATCTTTTTGCGTCGCTGTAGTAATCTTAACCGTCACCTTGGCAATCTCTAAAAATTGGTTAATCGCCTCTACAGAAGCCTCTTGTAGCACTTCACTATCTACATTGATGCTGTAGGTTGCTTTGGCGTTGATTTTACTCCATAGCTCTTGAAACTCTTTTTTATCGAAGTTCTCATTGGGTTTGAGTTCAGCTATGTTCTCATTTTTACCATTGCCTATCATGCTACCTAGTACGGCTGTAGAGTTGGCTTGTTTGACTAGCTCTTCTATCTCTTTTTTCCATGCTTCAAGTTGTGGTATCACTTCAAAAGTTTTCTCTTTAATATCTTTTATCGCTTTTTCTGTTACAAATCCATCATCACCCAAATAGCCTTTGTCTCTCCAATCATCTATGAGTTTAGAAGCCAACTTCTCACCAATCTTCACCTCCATCTCATCCTCATTTTTAAGCGTGATTTTACTCAATACTTTTACCGTTATCTTGGTCTCTCTTGAGAGTGAGTCGAGTATCTCTTTTTGTAAACTAGAGGCAAAATCATCATAGGAGTCACTTGCTACCACGGTTAGAGAGTTGGTCTCAAAGAACTCACCACCAAGTAGCTCTTGGTCTTGGCGTATGCCATGTTTGTTGACACAGATTCTTAGCCCCCTACCTATCTCTTGGCGTTTGCTATCGGTTGAGCTTGACTGTTTTAGGGTACAAATCTGAAATACATTGGGGTTGTCCCACCCCTCTTTAAGTGCCGAATGCGAAAAGATAAACCGTGTAGGCTCATCAAAACTAAGCAGTCTCTCTTTGTCTTTCATAATCAGGTCATAGGCACTCACATCGTTACTGTTTCCACTCTTGTCAGCTTTTGGGTCAACGGCTTTTCCTTTTTTATCTATGGAGAAGTACCCTTTATGAATACTATCGGTACTTAACCCCTCTACATACGAGCGATACTCCCCATCAAAAAGCCCTAACTCATCGTGCAGTATACGCTCATACTCCTCTTCAAACATCTGAGCATAGACTCCCTTTAACTCCTCTGCTTCATAGTCTCTGTACTTTTTGACCTCATCTATAAAAAAGAGCGAAAGAACTTTCACCCCTTTTCCAAACAGCTCTTTCTCTTTTGCTATATGACTCCATATGGTTTCGCGTATCTGTATACGTCTTAGGTGCTTCTCTTGTACCGAGCCTGTCACCTCTCCTGCCATCACTTTTCTACCATTTAAAAAACGAATACTGTTCTCATAACCATCTATGGAGACCACCGTAAAGCCCTCTTCATACTCTGAGAGCTTGTTCGACAAATCATACAGATTGTCCCCCTCACTCACACGAATGCTCTTTTTTTGCACCGAGCTACTAAGCTTCATATCTATCTCAACCAAAGCCGTAGGGTTGGCATTTTTACTAAGCTTGATGTTGTCTAAAAAAACATATCCACCTGTAGCCGAGTCGCCTTTAACATCTATGGCTTTAACACTAATGCGTTTGACCAACTTCTCATTGTAGGCATCTATGGCATCGAGTCGGTAGAGTTTATGAAAGTCATCTTTGTGGGTTGCCGAGTAACGCAAAGTAAAAAGAGGGTTAAACTCACTTAACATCTTTTCGGCTGTTTTACCCAAGCGTTGAGGCTCATCTATAATCAAAATAGGATTGGTCTTTTTGATGATATCAATGGGCTTAATCGAATTGGTCGCATCGAGTTTTTCATAGATTTTACGGCTATCTTTGCTCTTTGTAGCAAAAGCTTGATAGTTCATAATAATCACCTCAATCTCTGAACTGTTAGCAAAGTTAGCAATATTGGTCAAATTTGAGCTGTTTTTTGTGTCATAGATAAAGTAGCGTAACTTCTTTTTGTACTCTATCTTAAAATGCTCTTGCGTCAAATCCAAAGACTTATTCACCCCCTCACGAATAGCAATACTCGGCACAATAATAATAAACTTACTCCAACCATACTTTTTGTTTAGCTCAAACATGGTCTTGGTGTAGACATAGGTTTTCCCTGTTCCTGTCTCCATCTCTACCGTAAAGTTCAACCCTTTTTTAAGGTCAACACTCTGTTTTAAAAGCTCATCTCGCCTCTGTACTGTTTGTATATTTTTAAGTAGATTAGGAATTTCTATTGGGTTGTTAGAGAACCTATAGATAATCTCTTCCTCTACATACTCTTGGTTCAATATAGTGGTTTTAGTAACTTTTTTGTCAATTACCTCTCGTTTTAAATCTTTAGGTTGTCCCAAAAAGACATCAACCACGGCTTGTGTGGCTTCACTTTGATACTGTTGTGATTTAAATTGTAACTTCATCTACAACACCGATACATTCGCTACTTTGCTCAAACTCTCAACGCCGTTTATCTTATCGTTGTCATTGGCAAAACAGCCATCTTTTAGCACCACTTGCAATGGAGTTAGGGCTTTAATGGCATCGATGACTTTGGTAGAGATATTATCTGAAAAACAGGCTACAAGTTCACCCTCTGCTACCACATAGATGGTTGTGCCATCTACGCTTTGAGGAGTGATTTTAAGTGAGAGTTCAACGCCCAACTCTAGCATGGTAGCAAAGAGTAAATCCATCTCATCTCTATCTTCTTTGATGTTTGACTCCATTCCTGCCAAGGCGTTTTGTCCCAACTCGGTAGGATGATAATAGACATCTTTCATATTGGAGCTATCGACCTTTAAAACACGAAAACCAATGTCAATATTTTTTATACCTTCCTCAATTAATTGTTGCCCTGCTTTTACCAATCTATCTTTTGCTATTTCAGGAATAGTTTTATATCCTGCTTTATAAGCATCACTTGTTTCACTTACTTCTTCTTGTAATTGAATACATATATATTTTCTATTCGTTTTATATTCAGAATTCATTTCCATAACAGCGTGTGCTGTAGAAGCAGAACCTGAAAAAAAATCTAATATTAAATCATTTTCATCGGTTGATAATGTCAATATTTTTTTTAATAAATCAATATTCTTTGGATTTGTAAAGTAATCACCACCCATCAATTTCTTTAATCTTGTAGTTGCTGTAGAAGTATATAATTTTTCATCCCACCAAGTAGTATCAGTTTTTTTTCTATTCTTTGCATCTTCTAAATAATATTTTTGTTGTAATCCATTTCCTACTTTTACAACAATTCCTTTATCAAATTTTTCTCGCATAGATTTTTCTGAATATCTAAAATAGCCTGTAACTCCTTCAAAAGTGTAATAAGGATTTCCTTTTCTTTCTCCTCCAGGTCCATCTACAGGGGTATATTTATATTTACCTTTTTCATCTTCCTTATTAAAACCATCTAAATTTGGATTTAAACCAAAATTCTTTCTATTTGCAAAAACTATACTTTCATTCTTTGCATATAATAAAATATGATTATGATTTGATGAAATAATTTTATCATTTGATACAGAAGCTCGTGCCTTATGACAAATATTTGCAATAAAATTCCCCTCCCCAAAAACCTCATCACAAATCTTCCGTAAATTATGCACCTCATTATCATCAATAGAGATAAAAATAACCCCATCATCTTTTAACAAATCACGAGAGACCAACAGCCTCTCATACATCATAGAGAGCCAATCACTATGAAAACGACCATTGCTATCGGTATTTTTAAAAAGCTTGTTCTCCTCTTCGTCTCTTAGCCCCATCTCCTCTTCATACTCCTCTTTAGAAGCCGTAAAGTTGTCACGATAGACAAAGTCTTTACCTGTGTTGTAAGGTGGGTCGATGTATATCATCTTTACTTTTCCTAAATAGGACTCTTGAATAAGCTTTAAAACCTCAAAGTTATCACCCTCTATATAGAGATTTTCAGTCGTCTCAAACTCCACACTCTCCTTGGGGCAAGGACGCAAAGTTTTGTCTATGGCACTGTTAGCCTTTAACAGTGAAGCCCTCTTCCCCACCCAATCAAGCCTATATCGTTCATCTGCCCCCTCCACTAGCTCCTCACTCAACATCTGACGCAAAAGGTCAAAATCGACCTTGCCCTCACTTACCACATTGGGAAAGAGTTGAGCTATCTTTTCTATATGCTCTTTGGTTCTGTTTGGGGTTTGAAGTTTTAGTTTTTGCATTGAGAATTTTTCCTTTTTTGTGACTGAAAAGTTATGTTGGTATTTTAGCGTTTTTTCTTGATATTCAGTGAGTATTAACCTTAAACTATAGCATATTTATAGCCTAATCAAGATATAATGTTAAAAAAAGTTAAGTTAAACTAGGGTGTAAATTATGCTTTCTCAAAGATATACAGGTAGTCATAACAGTGTTGTGTGGCAGGGATATACTGTAGAGGACAATAGTGCATATCGTAGTTTTATGAAAAATGAAGTTAGAGAAAGATTAAATGATGAGAGTGGAAAAGCTGAAATTGAGAGTCATTTAAGAGGTCTTGCTTCTACTGGTTTTGACCTAGATAATATTAATGAACTTTTAAGTGCAACGCCTACAGAAGAGAAAGCTTGGGCAATTGGTGAAGCTTTTGCAGAAGCAATACTTAAAAAAGAGAACAGTGTAGAGTTTCCTTGGAATCAAAAACGAGATTTAAGAAATGAAAACTCTAGTCTGTCAGGTGCAGATTTGATTGGACTAATAGATGATAATGGACAGATAAAGTTACTTATTGGTGAAGTAAAAACATCACAAGAGAGTGCTTATCCTCCACAAGTTATGCGTGGTAAAGATGGAATGATAGACCAACTAAAAGCTTATCATATTAACCGTACTAGACAAATGACTATTATAAATTGGCTACTTGTTAGATGTAAAAATACCTCCTTTGAAAATAAGTTCAATGAAGCATTTAAATTTTTTATAACAAATGGAAATAGTGGATTATATCTTGTTGGAGTATTGGTTAGAATCTCTGTAGAAGCAAATAGTATGGATTTTCAAAATAGAGGTGAAGCTCTAGGTAAAGTTCTTGATGGAGAAACAAAAGGGTATCTACAAGCATTTTATTTCCCTAACACCATAAATGATTTTGTAAATCTTGCTATAGGAGGTGACCAATGTTAAGTAGTTGGTTATTGGAGAGTATAGCAAAAGATATAGAAGAGGCAAAAGTAATTGTTAATCAGTTCGTGTTGGCTAAAGAGCTACAAAATAGAGATATTAAAATTGATTTTTCTAAAATTCAAAAAGTAGCTGAAATTTTAGAATTGGCTCTTTTTGATTTAATATCTTCAAATGAAGATAAAGAAAAAATCAAAGAGGTATCTATTGAACTGTTTAAATTGAGTCAAATTTTACCTGCTTCTGAAAATAGCATAGAAAATTTACGAAGCAAATTAAAATATAGCTGTTTTGCTGTTTTAGGAGACTTAGGAGTAAGTGCATCTAAATATTTAAAAGAGCATGATTGGGATAAATCTCTACTAACAAGTGATAATTGGAAAGATAGAACATTTGCGACCATTATAGATGTTTGGTTACGATTGATTCGTAAAAGAGGTTGGAGTGATAGAGATGCGATTTTAGAAAATATTAGTAACTTACGAATTGCACAAAAAGAGTATGAAAAAGGATTTTTGGAACGCTCAGGCAATAAACAGGATGCTTATGAGCTAATAGTGTTGTATCATCTAGCCTCTTCAGCAGAGAAACTTGCATTATATATTACAGATGGTAGAGTAAATGGTAATTTTCAAATTCAGCAGATATTAGATTCACATTTTGACAGAGCAATTGATGCGTGTGAAGAGACTCAAATGTTTGAGCTTGAACCATTAACAAGATTGTTGGCTGTTACCTCTAAACAACTTGTAGAAAATGCTATTTGGACAGTTACTCGTGCTGTCAATACGCGTGTTACAAAATTTGTAAAAACTCTAGTAGATAGAGGTCGTGGAGATAAAGCTCTTTTTGATGTTCTTCCACCTCAAAGACATACTTTAGCAGAAGAGGGATTATTAGGGTCTAGTAGAAGAGCTGTTGTTGTTAGTTTACCAACATCTAGTGGTAAAACCATGATAGCACAATTTAGAATATTACAAGCCTTAAATCAATTTGATACAGAAAATGGATGGGTTGTATATTTAGCTCCTACTAGAGCTTTGGTGAATCAAATTACAAGACGAATACGAAAAGATTTTGACCCACTAGGTATTGTTGTTGAACAGGTAAGCCCTGCACTTGAAGTTGATGGTTTTGAGATGAGTCTATTGAACGAATCTAATAGGGAGTCTCAATTTAAAGTTTTGGTAACTACTCCTGAAAAACTAGACCTTATGCTTCGTCAAGGATGGGAAAAGAAGATAGGAAGACCATTAACTTTGGTTGTTGTAGATGAAGCTCATAATATCCAAGATGCAAATCGAGGATTAAAATTAGAACTACTTCTTGCCAATATCAACAAAGAGTGTGAGAATGCTCAATTTTTACTACTGACACCATTTATTAAAAATGCCAAAGAGGTAGCAACTTGGTTAGGTGGAGCAAATTCAGACGATATAAGTATGTCTATTGATTGGCAACCAAATGATAGAGCGATAGGGATAATATATTCAGAAAAAGATGATAATAATTGTACTAGATTATGTAGTAGTAATATAAAATTTAAACCTGTTCATACGAGTAAATCAACTATTTCAATTTCAGAAGATTTAATATTATTAGAAAAAGATAGTACATTTACTTTTAGTCAAATTGATAATGATAATTCAAAGTTAGCAACGGTTGCTGTTAATAAGTTAAAAGAGAGAGGTTCTGTAATTGTTATCCATGGTCAAGTTCGATGGGTATGGTCATTAGCTGAATTGATAAAAACAAAAAGTTCACCAATTAGAACAAGCGAAAAAATTGATTTTGTTCAAAAGTTTTTAGCTTACGAATTTGGAGAGAATTTTCAGCTTATAGATTTACTTAATTATGGTATTGGTGTACATCATGCAGGACTTTCAGATGAGACAAGAACTCTAATGGAGTGGTTATTTGAAGAAGAAGAGATTAATGTCTTAGTGGCAACCACAACCATTGCCCAAGGTATGAATTTTCCTATAGGTGCAGTAGTAATGGCTTCTAATAAATATTTTTCACCAAATAATGCCGTTGATATGCCTCCAGAGGATTTTTGGAATATTGCAGGTAGAGCAGGAAGAGTTGACCAAGATAGCATAGGAATCGTTGCCTTAACAGCTGGGAAAGAATCAGATATTGAAAAACTTGAATCTTTTATACATCAACAAACTGGTAATTTAAATTCATCACTAATTCAAATGGTGAGTGAAGCAATAGAAAGATTTGATATAGAAGATTTAGGAAAAATAGTTTATCAGCAACCAACTTGGTCAACTTTTGTTCAGTATCTTACACACACCTATAGAGAAGCAGGAGCATCTACTGACTTTGTATCAGAGATAGAACAAGTTCTTAGAGGGACATTTGGTTTTGAAAAAATTAGACAACATAACCGTGATTGGTCAAAGAGATTCATTAAAGGTGTAGAGAACTATGTATCTTATATGCAAGAGCCAAATCAGCCAATTAAACTGGTTGATTCTACAGGTTTTTCACTACAAAGTGTAAAACAACTGTTAGCAGGAGCAAATGCAGAAAATATCAGTAAAGATAGTTGGGACAAAACAACACTATTTTCTAACTCATCAACTGAATTACAGAAAATGGTAGGAATTTTATTAGATATTCCAGAGTTAAGAGATAATTTTGAAGTAGTAATTAAGAAAACACCAACAGATGATGGAAACTCAATATCTCATATAATTAAAGATTGGGTCAATGGAGAGAGTTTACCAACTATTGCAGAAAAGTATTTTAAACAAGAAAATGACTCAATGGATGATGCTTTAACCAAATGTTGTCAAAATCTATATGGGAAAATTACGCAAACAGCATCTTGGGGACTCTCAGCAATGCTATCTTCAACTGTTGGGGAAATTGAAGAGGAAGAGTTTAAATCACTTAGTAATTTACCTGCACAGGTCTATTATGGAGTAAATAATGATAATGCTATGATGTTAAGATTATTAGGTGTACCAAGAGTTGCATCAACTGAACTATCAGTAGTATTGAGTGATATTAAAGATGAATCTGTTTCAAAGGTAAGAAGTAGATTACAAAATGATGGTGTAGAAATATGGCAAAGAGCGATGGGAGATGAAAAAGGTAAAACTTATCATAAAGTTTGGTCTATTTTAGAGGGGATAGAGTAAAATTAGTTTTTTACAATTAATTTTAACTACCTTTCCTTATGCTTTAAAATCTGACTATGCTCTAACCTTTTTTTAATCTATAAAAATAAAATAACTACGAAAGGAGATGCAAATGCGAAAGATATATGAGTACCAAGTGATTCGATATTTTCCAAATGAACTTAGTGATGAGTTTATAAATGTGGGTGTTATGTTAAATGGTGAAGTTCAAAAAGAACGCATTATTTCAGAAACTGAAGCAAAGCATCTCTACTGTTCTGTACTTATTGGAGAGAACAAAAAATTTTATGCCATGGTTGAATATCTGAACAAATTAGTTCAAGATAATAAACTACGAGACCCCTATCAATACTTTCATAACTTTAATTTTTCAGAGGTTAAAGTTTTGGCTTCTGCTGATAGTGAAGAGGTTGTTTTTGATGAGTTATTTGAGACCTATATTGGCTACAAACTACAGAGTGAAGAGAAGTTAGATAAAAGAGTCAAACTTATTCAAAACAGTTATAAAATTGCAAAAGAGATGTTTCCAAATCGTATTAAAATACATCAGTCAAATAAATTTGATTTTGAGATAGAGAGTATAAAAAAGAGAAGAATTTATCACTCAAATATTGGAAGTATTGCAAATAAACATGATATTTTTAAAATGACGTGGGAAACTCCTCTTGATAAAAAAACAAATGAGCAGTATCACTTTTTGAACATAGCTAGTATCCAAAAAAAGAATGATGCAAAAGCAAGACTTGCCCTTAATAACATTCATGTTTATGACTATGCAAGTGATGACAAAATTCACGAGTATATGAAAGAGATAGCTATTTAGATAGCTATCTCCTGCTATAACTGTTGTATCTCCCTCAACTCCCTCTCCTTAGGCTTCAAAACCCCACTAAGCTCCAACCTCTTTTTAAACTGTTTCTCTCTATCTATTTTCTTCTTTAACGCTTCTATCTCTTTGGTTAAAACCTCTACTCTATGACTCTTTTCAATAGCATCTTTTAGACTAATTTGAGGAGTTAAAACCTCTTTGTTTAGAAACTTTTTGACAATAAACGCATAGAGTTTTTCCAAGTTGGTTGCTGTAAAATCAAAACTTAGAACCTCATCCCATGAGCTAAAGAAACATCTATCTTCATCTATTAGATAGGTGGCATAACAAAAGGACTCTTCATGGTGTATCTCAAATAAAATAGGGTAAGGGACAAGTTTTTTAATCGCTCTGATAGCCTCTTTGGGTTGCTCTTTTGTTTTTAAGACCATAGAGAAGATTTGTATCTCTTCTATTTTTCCCTCTTGGGGGATGTGTAGGGTTGAGGGGCTAAGTTTGTAGAGCCATCGAATTTTTTCTATGTTGCTAAAGCTCTTTTTAGCTTGGGGGGAGTGTGTTATAAAAGTTTTTTTAGGAACAACCTTGTTGACTTGGCAGTTTTGAGGCAGATTAAAAGTATTCATTAGCGTATCACCACAAAGGAGATGAGTTCAAAATCATCTAGCCCCTTAATGCTACTCTCTAACATTGAAGTGCCTCCACTACTAAAGAGTGAGTTGATGTCACTCTCATTTTTGGTATCTATAATCGACGAAATGGCTTCACTTAACAGTTCAGAGTAGTGGCTCATATCTTTACCATCTTTGGTTTCATCATTAAATGGCTCATAGAGTTCACGCAGAGGTTCATCTTTGCCCTTACAGAGGTAGCGTAGGGTATCTAGGCTATTTTTGACATTAAGATGGTTGGCGTTCACCTCTCCATCTTGGTTAATGTGTACTAAGTAGAAAGGGTGTAGCTGATTGATGTTGTCGATATTGATTTTGTTATTGATATTTTTTAGAACAAAGATAACCCCTGTTTCTATCCCTTTGGTCGCATCTTTAGGGCATACGGTGTGCATTCCCAAACTTACATTGTTGATGTCACCCTTTTTTTCAATGTACTCCAACAAGTCCATTCTAAAGTCATTTAGCCCAAGGTCTGTAATGGAGATGGAGCTGTCTATCTCCTCTATATCTACCACCTCATCTTGAAGTTTTTGAAGCTGTTTTTTTCTAAACTCCATATCAGAAGATTTATTGGTAAGTACATTGTCCTCTCCTGTTGCTGTGGTATCAACCATGAGCATTCTTGTCTCTACTCTGTTTTTAAGGTCAATGTACTCATCGAGACTAATCTCGGGCCAGAAGTTTACAAGTTGAATGGTGCTATTGGTTGAGCCAATTCTATCAACCCGTCCAAACCGTTGAATAATCCGTACAGGATTCCAATGAATATCATAGTTAATCAAGACATCACAATCTTGGAGGTTCTGCCCCTCAGAGATACAATCGGTAGCGATTAAAATATCTATCTCTTCATTTGGATTTTTGAGCTTTTTCTTTTTTGAGCGTGGAGAGAAGTGAGAGAGCAGTGTGTTAAACTCACTATGTACACTCTTAATGCTACATCGGTTTTGACTCCCCGTAATCATGGCACTCTCTAAACCAAGTGAAGCATTGTACTCTTGTAGCTCTTTGTA
>JALWLW010000117.1 GCA_027081065.1 Campylobacteraceae bacterium | reverse complement strand
AATGATGGGTGAGCAGAACAAAACCCAACCTCCAATAAGCAATATGGAGGAGAGAAAATGGCAAAAGATGCTAAACCAAAGAGGGGTAAATACCCTAATGATACCACTACAACAAGGAGAGAAGAGAGATGAAACAAACCCTTGGTAAAATATTTTTAATACTACTATTTTTAAGCAGTATTGCTTTGGCAGGAGTAAAGGTAACGGTAAACCCTCCTGCTGTCTATAAAGGTGATATGGTACAACTAACTATTACAGCAGAGGGAGATGATATTGAGTTTCCACAGATTGCACAGGTTGGTGACTCACCTATTATGGGGACTTCGTCGTCACAGTCGGTGAGTATTGTCAATGGAGATATGAGTAAAACTATCTCTAAGACCTACACTTTTAGAGCAACCAAGTCACTAAAAGTTCCCTCTTTTGTGGTAAAGGTTGATGGAAAAGAGTTTAAGACGAAAGAGCAGAGCATTAGTGTGGTTAAACCAACAGTAAGTCATAGGGGGCAACCTTTTGTTTTAGAGATGCATTTAGATAAAAATCTCTCTTATGTAGGTGAACCAATAAACTTGACTTTAAAGTTTAAATCAAAACTTAATGCCCATGTAGACAAGATTCAACTTGGTGAACCAAAACTAGAGAACTTTTGGGTTAAAAAGAGTGATGAGGTAAGTAAAACTACAGAGGGTGACTACATAGTTCAGTCGCTTTACTATAAGCTTTTTCCTCAAAAGTCAGGGGAGTACACTATTCCTGCTATTGAGGCGTTGGTTGGAAAACTTCAACGTCAACGTAGAGGAATGGGTGGCTTTTTTGATGACCCATTTTTTAGCTCTATGACACAGCAGTTAAATTGGCAAAAGATTTATTCAAATAGTCTAAAAGTCAAGGTTAACCCTCTGCCAAATGGTTTAGAGTTGTATGGAGATTACACCATAATGGCTAGAGTAGATAAGAAGCGAGTCCATGCTAATAAACCTGTTAACTTAACGCTTACTGTTCAAGGTAAAGGTAATATTGATGATGTAAAAAAGTTTGATTTAGATATAGCCAATGTCATTGTCTATGCAGATGAACCAAAAATTCGTTCAGGAGAACAAAATGGTGAGTATGGTGGAGTCTTGACTCAAAAGATAGCTCTTATAGCTGACCAAAACTTTACTATTCCCTCTTTGAGTTTGGAGTATTTTGATAAAAAGAGTAAGAGTGTTAAAATGGTTAAGACCGAGCCAATAGATATTGAGGTAATTGGTGGTGGAGCTGGTCTCAAAGCACAACCTAGCATAGAGGTTAGTCCTACGCAGAAGATAGAAGTACCAAAAGTTACTCAATCTAATGTTCAGACAAAGGTAGTTACTAAAACAGAAGATAGTTACTTGAAGTATATCTTTTTAGGAATTGGGTTTTTGCTTGGTGTAGGAGCTATGATGTTAGTCAATATGCTTAAAAAGGCAAAAGAGGCTAAAAAAGAGACCGATATGGTTAGAGCTATAAGAAAAGCCAAAGATGACCAAGCACTCTTTAATCTGTTGTTGCCTTATAGTAAAAAAGATAAACGAATCTCTAAAGCTCTTAATCTGCTTGAAGAGAACATTTATAAGGGTGGTAAAAATAAGATAGATAAAGAGGAGTTGATGGAGGTTTTTGAGGAAGATTAAACTCATAGGGTGGGGTGTTTTCCTTTGAAAACAGCATCAAAACCGAATATTATATGGTATAATAAGCCCAATTAAAACCATATAATATAAGGGAAATAACGTGCAAAAAGAACCAATGTTAAAAGCAACATTTGATAAATTGTCAGCAGAGTTAGAACAACTTAAAACCGTTGAACGTGCGAAGATAGCACAGGTGATAGATACGGCTAGAGAGCTAGGAGACCTAAAAGAGAATGCAGAGTACCACGCTGCTAAAGATAAACAGGGGTTAATGGAAGCTCGTATTTTAGACTTAACTGATTTGGTAGGTCGAGCTCAAGTAATAGACCCATCAACCTTACCTCATGAACGGGTTAGTTTTGGCTCAACAGTTGAACTTGTAGACCAAGAAGATGACTCTGAAGTGACCTACACTCTAGTTGGTACACAAGAGTCAAATCCAGATAAGGGCTTAATCTCAATTGGTTCTCCTATGGCTCGTGCTTTGCTTGGAAAAGAGGAGGGTGATGAGGTTGAGATTGTTCTACCCTCTGGGAAAAAAACATTTGATGTTGAGTCTATCTACTATAAAAAGATAGAGCTATAATGGTAAATGTTGGTGTTGTAGGGGCGAGTGGTTATACAGGTCTTGAACTGGTCAAGATGTTGGTTACTCACCCTGAATTTGTTCTGAAATATTTGGCAACCACTACGGGTGATACGCTTATAGAAGCATTACATCCCTCATTGGTCGATGTAATTACCTACCCTGTAGAGAAAGCTTCGGTTGAGAGTGTAGTAGAGCATTGTGAATTGGTCTTTTTGGCACTTCCTCATAAAGCTTCTATGGGGTTTGCAAAGGAGTTAATGGCAAAAGGGGTTAAAGTTGTTGACCTCTCGGCTGACTATAGACTAGAGCTTGAAACTTATGAAGAGCATTATTGTGAACATGAAGACAAAGAGCATTTAGACGAGGCTGTTTATGGGCTTATTGAGTACTATAGAGAAGAGTTAAAAGAGACCACACTAGTAGCAGGACCTGGTTGTTACCCCACGGCAACGCTTTTGGGAATATTGCCTTTTATTGAGTATATAGAAGAGACAGCACCCTTGTTTGTAGATGCAAAATCAGGACTAAGTGGTGCAGGAAAAAAGTTATCAGAGACGGCACATTTTGTACATGTTAATGAAAATATGTTTGCGTACAATCCTCTGGTTCATAGGCATGGTTTTGAGATAGCAGAAAAGATAGAAAAGATTAAAGGGGTTCAACTAAATGTCAATTTTGTACCCCATCTTATTCCTGTAACACGTGGAGAGTTGGTCTCTGTCTATGCAACACTCAAAGAGGAAATCGACCCTATTGCTATTTTAAAGAAGCAGTATGAAAATGACCCCTTTATTCGTATTCGAGAAAAACCAGTTGATTTAAAATCAGTCGCTGGGACACATTTTTGTGATATTTATGCACAACAAAATAAAAATGGACTGTTTGTAAGTGTTGCTATTGATAATATATTACGTGGAGCATCTTCTCAAGCAATGGTAGCAGCCAATTTAATGTGTGGACTCCCTGAGGGAATGGGAATCCCTACAATCGCGTATGTGCCATAAGAAATAATTTTTTATTCTTCAGCTAACTGATTCTTTTCTGGAGGTAAAGAGGGGGCTGCTCCTTCATCTGGTAGGGTAATAAGGAATGTTGTTTTTCCATTGATAATACTTGGTACTTCAATACTTCCTTTTACGCGTTCAATCATACTTTTTGACATATAAAGCCCAAGTCCTGTTCCTTTGGTTTTATGTTTAGTAGTAAAATAAGGTTCAAAAATATTTTTTAAAATAGGTTTTGGAATTCCTCCTGCATTGTCTTGTATGGTAATAAGTAACTCATCTCTTTCATGGTAAACCCGAATAACAATCAGTCCATTTTTAATTTTATTCTCTTCAAAGGCATCACGCGCATTGTTAATAATATTCATAACAACATGTTTGATGTCATTTTCATAACCTTTGTATTTGATATCATCAGCACAATAGAGTTCTATGTTAATTTCAGAACGAATAAGTGTCTCTTTGATAAGAAGAATGGTTGACTTTATTACTTTTTGTAAATTAAAAGTTTGTGCCATATCAGAGTGGTCAACAAAACGTCTAAAGTCTTCAACTGTTTCAGATAAAAATTGAATAGAGTGGTTTACTTTCTTTGCAAGTGCTTCAAGGTCTACTTCATCACTGTTTCCTAATTGTGCTTTAATAAGCGTGTCATTCATAATCCATGAGACAGTATTTAAAGGTTGTCGCCATTGGTGGGCAATGTTTTCAAGAATCTCACCCATAGAAGCCAAACGAGATTGTTGGTTCATAATGGCATTTTGACGTTTTTCTTTACGTACAGCATCTTTAATTTTAACTTGAAGCCCTTCATTAAGGGTGGCAAGTTCTTTAGTTCTTTGCTCAACAATATTTTCAAGATTTTCAGTTAACTGATTAAGCTCTTTGGCTGTTCTGTGCATGACGGAGTAGAGGTTTTTATTGGCGAGTTCAAAAGGTCCAATAGTGGTACTTTTTGATTTTGAAAGAGCAATATATTCAGAATTTGATTCAGTGATACTTGCCATTAAAAATGATTGATTATGGTAGGTGTATGGTTCATTTAAAGTATTGTAGTACTCCTGTGAAGTACAGTATCCAAAAACCTGATTGGTATCTTTAATGTTAGAGAGATAATGAATAATTGGGACTCTAAATCCATACTCATAAGAGATACATGCTGATATCCATAAAGCTTGTGCAGGGGTGTTTTGTAAAAACTCATTGATTTCTGCAATACGATTCATCATGGAATCATAGTTACCAATAGAGAGTTGAACTACATCACCTTCTTCGAGTCTTTGTGCCATTTTTAAGCTTTGTTTTTCAAAATCAATGTCTAAAATATGTGCTGTTGATGAGACTTTATGTTTACTGACATAAAGAGGTATCTGTAGAGCAACGGTAGGGTCATCTTCAATATTTGGAAAATACTTTTTATAAATATCTAAAGCTAAATTATTATCGAGTGTCAAAATAGAATTACCCTCTACTTTTGTAATCACTTTCTTTTTTGAAATAGGTTTCCAGTCAAAGGCTTGAAAGAGTTCTATGTTTAGATTTTCTCCATGCATAAAAATAAGAATCAAAGCTTTATCATAGATAATATTATCATAAAAAATAAATGTATTCTTACTATTAGGTGTTTTAGGGGTTGCCCCTCCACCGAAAACTTTAAGATGGGAAAATTTTGTACCAAGCTCATTTATAACAACGGCTGTTCCTGTATCATTGTATGAGGATAAAATTTCTACAGCTTTGGTGTTTGCTTGAAGATGTTTTTCAATTTTTAAAAAATCAAGTTTAGGAGTCTCTTCTATATTTTTTGCGAGGTCAATGACCTCTATTGATATTTCAGAACTTTCAAATTCCATGATAGAGATAACAGGTTGAGGGTTAATATCTGTTACTCGATGGTTTACAAAAGAAGTAAAGCTCTGCATTCCAACAATTGTGGCTTCAGGTAATAGTTTTTTTAAAGTATTAAGAAGTTTTTTTAATTTTTGACGATTAGAGTCGGGAAAGTTTACTTCTACAAGTAATTTATCATTAGAGACAATTTTATTCTCTTTAATCCACGTTACTAATCGTTCCTGATGATAATAGTAATGTACCAGCTGTCTCATTGTTTTTAACCTTTGTTTTTTGTAAATGTTTATTTAAATATTTTAGAACCAATCCGTACCAAGTTAGAACCACACTTAATTGCAAGTTCATAGTCATTACTCATACCCATGGAACAAATAGTCGCACCATCTTTTTGAAGTAGTTCATAGATTTTATGTGTTGTCTCAAAACTTTTTTGAATTATTTTTTCATCTTCAACATGAGCCCCTATGCTCATGACACCTTTTAGTGTTAGTTGTGGACAAGTTTCTTTAATTTCCTCATAAATATCAAAAGCCTCTTCACTACTTACGCCTGATTTACTCTCTTCATTGGCTGAATTAATCTGTAGTAAGCAGTTCATTTTTTTATTTTTTTCTAAAAGCTTACCATTAAGTCTTTTTGCCAATTCAAGTGAGTCTAATGACTGAAAAAGCGTTGGTTTAAACTCAATGAGTTTATTAATCTTATTAGATTGTAAATGTCCCATCATGTGCCATTGTAGAGGTAGCTCTTCTAAATTTTGCATACGTGTTTGGAGTTGTTGCACTTGGTTTTCACCAAAGGCACGTTGTCCTAATTCATAAAGTGTTTTAATACTTTGCTCATCAGAATATTTTCCTACAGCTACAAGTTGAACGATATGATGTTCTGAAATGGTAATTCTGGCTTGTTCAATATTCCAAATAATTTTATCTAAATTTTTTCTTAAGTTTTCTTTTATATCTTTCATTTTTTATCCTAATAATCTATTTATGTCATTATATAAACCTAAAAGCATTAAACTTAGTAGAATTCCCCAACCTAAGAGTGTTAATTTGAACATAATATTTTCATTAGCTGGTTTCTTTGTTATGAGTTCATATAAATGAAACATAATATGACCACCATCAAGTGCTGGTATGGGTAAAAGGTTAATGACTCCTAAGTTGACAGAAATAAGTGCTGCAAACATTAGCACAGCAACTAAACCCATTTGAGTAACTTTAGAAGTACTATCAACAATACCGACAACACCTCCTAAGTTTTCCATGGGAATAAGACCTGAAATTAACTTTTGTAAACTTTTTAAAATATATAAAGAGGCATGTTGTGTTTGTTCATAAGCAAAAGTCAAGCTATTTTCTAAGTTATAAGAACGTTGTTCTATAGCATTTGGATTAGGACTAATACCAAGTAGATAACGCTTTTCATCTTCTCCAAAAATATTCTTAGTCTCTATGAGTTTAGGGGTAATTGTTAAATCTATGTAATTGTTATCACGTAAAATAGTAATTTGGTGACTTGTCTCATTTTGACCAATGTTCTCACCAATTTCATGCCAATATTTAATGCTCTTCCCATCAATATTAGTAATGCTATCTTCTAGTTCTATTCCAGCATGAACAGCAGGAGAATCTTTAATGAGTTTTCCTATGTTCGCAAGAGGGGTAGGTACACCAATATTTGCAACAATCAAATAGAGGAAAAAAGCCAGTAAAAAATTGGCAAACGGACCAGCTAAAGAGATAATTATTTTTTGAAAAGGTGTTTTAGCATTATAGGAGTCATTGTCATAAGATTTTAATGTTGGATTCGTATCATCTTGACCTTTCATTCGTACATATCCACCAAGAGGAATCATAGAAAAACTCCACTCTGTAGCTCCAAACTTTTTTGTAAGTATACGTTTACCAAAACCAATACTAAAAACTTCAACATGCACACCAAAGAAACGTGCAGCTAAAAAATGGCCTAATTCATGAAAAAATATTAAAAAAGAAAAGACCAATAAGGCGATGAGTGTACCCATAAAACTCCGATAGTATTAAGAAATTATTAAATTGAATTATACCAAGCTTATGTTAAAAAGTAGCGTTTAAAATTTAGATGAACAATAATGTAATTATGTTAGAATGGTTTAAAATTTTTAAAAAATAAAAAAGGGGCAAAAATGGATGAGCATCATAGTGAAGTAGTAGTTAAAGAGGTAATACCTACGGTAGAAAGTGTTACGGTAAATAAAAAAAATAAATTGGCTGAAGCTGAAGCATTAATTGAGGCATCACAAGATATCATTTCAAAAGTTGATTCAGAGGTAGCAAAATGTAAAGTTGATATTTCAGAGGCAGCTGAAGCATTTGATAATGCAAAACGTAATTTTACTAATGTAACTTTTAAAAATTGTGAAAATTTATTGGAAAAGGTAGGCTTTGAATATACCTCTTTTGAAGATGATGATGATTTTGAGTTAGCAATTGATTCGAATACAAACGAAACATTTTCTGTAGACAATTTAAGCTCAGGTAGATTTACAGGATTACTATTAGCTATATTTACAGCATTTCTTACTGTTGGAGCTTGGCTTTACCTTGCGATGACAAAATTAGAAATTGACCCAAGCTCTGTGAATTTGGAAACAGTTACTTCTCATATTAATCCTATTTTAGAATGGATTGGAGGAGAGGTAAGTCTTGGTGCATTAATTTTAGGCTTTTCAGCACTAATTATGGCTTGGTTAGTATATGCAGTTCGTATTAGTTTAAAAGGAAATAAAAATTTACGTATTGCAAAAGAGAACTTTCAAAAATCACATGAGTATTGCATGAGTCAAGATGAGTGTCAAAGAGAGATGAAAAAAGTAGATGCTCACTTGAGAGAAGCAACCAAAGAAGTTGAAAATTTGGAGACAATCTTAAATGAACAATCATCGGTATTAAAAAGAATTATTCATGTTGAGGGTGCATATGAGGAAGATAAAGAGTATCATCCAAGTTCTAAAAAGGTAATGAGAGAGACTGAAAAAATTATGAGAGCATCAGAAAATTTACTCTCTACTTCTATTACAGAAGAGCAAAAGTTAAACTTTCAATCAGTACAAGCTTTAAATGTAGCCAAAGATATTTATGCTGAGTATTTAGCTCGTATTTACGATTAAGCTACATTTTTACTTGTTTAAAAAAGTCTCTTACATACTCATAACCTGAGTACAATGTAAGAGCAACTGCTATCCATAATAGAACTTCTCCTCCATACCAACCCATAAGTAAAAAACCAATAGCAATCATTTGCACAACTGTTTTAACTTTCCCCATCCAAGAAGCTGCAATATCTATACCTTCAGCTACAGCTGAAACGCGTAAGCCTGTAATAAAAAGTTCTCTAGTGATGATTAAAAATACAGCCCAAGGTGAGGCAGTACCAAGCATCATTAGTCCTAAAAAACCAGCTAAAGTGAGCATTTTATCTGCTAAAGGGTCAAGTATTTTTCCCATGGTGGTGATTTGGTTAAAAGTTCTGGCAATATAACCGTCAAAGAAGTCTGTTGCCGAAGCGACTACAAATATAAATGCAGCAGCATAGTTAAGCCATGAGGGGTGTATGCCTTCAAAAATAGATGCATCTTGATTAACTAAGAGCATGAACATAAGAGGGGCTAAAAGTAGGCGAATAAAGGCTAAGATATTGGGGATGTTTACGATTTTGTTGTTTTGCATAAAGAGGTTTCCTCTGTAGGGTGTTGTCCCCGACAACACCGTCAAAATAAAATTTAAATTGTTATATAATTGGGAGGTATACAGCAGGGTGTTTTCGGGGAAAACACCTTACGAAATTAATTGAATATTATCTAAAAGTTGTCCCACCGTCAACTACCAATGTCTGACCTGTAACCCAAGAAGCTTCATCTGTACATAAGAAGTAAACAGCACCAGCTAAATCATCAGGACTTCCCATTCGGTTAACGGCTGAGCGTTTAATGGTTTCGGCTTTTACTTCTTCATAGTTGGTAAAGGCTTTAAGTGCATCGGTGTCAATTGGTCCACCAGATACAGCATTTACTCTAATGCCCATTTCTCCAAGTTCAACAGCAGCATAACGGCTCATTGCCTCAACAGCTGCTTTATTTGTTCCATGACCTGCATAGTTGTCAATGTAGATAAGGTTTCCAGTAGAGCTAAGCGTAACAATTGCCCCACCACCGACTTTTTGCATACGTACAGCAGCTTCTTGAGAACCTCTTACAAATGCACCAACAGTTGCAGTATAGATGTTTTGAAGCCCTTTAGCAGGACGCAGTTTCATAAACTTACCATAACCACCAACAACAGGGCGACCATAAATCATGGCATTACTTACAAAAAAGTCAATTCTATCAAAATCTTCATCTATGGCTAAAAAGAGAGGTTTAAACTCATCAAGTTCTAAAATATTTAGAGGGTAAGCTTTGGCTTTAATGCCATATTTTGATGTTAAGTCAGCTGCTATTTCATTAGCGACATCGACATTTGAGTTGTAAGTAAAAGCAACATTTACACCTTCACTCGCAAATTTCTCTGCAATCGCTTTACCAATCCCTTTGGTTGCACCTGTAATGACTACAGTTTTTCCCTTGTTACTTGACATTTACGCTCCTACTATGTTGTAATTTTTCATAACTTCTTCGATTTTCTTCATATTCTCTGCACTAGGTTGTACTAAAGGTAACCGATACTCTAAGGTATCAATAAGACCAGCAATATACATAGCAGCTTTAATTGGAATA
>JALWLW010000116.1 GCA_027081065.1 Campylobacteraceae bacterium | reverse complement strand
CCATTAACGGTCTTGGAGAACGTGCTGGAAATGCAGCGTTAGAAGAGATTGTCATGGCACTTAAAGTACGTTCTGATGTGTTTAGCCAATATGATACGAACATTAATACCAAAGAGATTTACCCAAGCAGTCGTTTAATTGCGAACATTACAGGCATTGAGCCTCAACCAAACAAAGCCATTGTTGGGAAAAATGCTTTTGCTCATGAGAGTGGTATTCATCAAGATGGTATGTTAAAAAACCGTGAGACTTATGAGATTATATCTCCTGAGAGTATTGGATTGGTTAAAGATGATACGCTTGTTCTTGGAAAACACTCTGGACGGGCTGCTTTTAAAGACAAGTTGGCAAAACTAGGCTTTAGTTTAGAAGAAGAGGCTTTAAATGCGTCGTTTGAACGATTTAAAATTTTAGCAGACCGTAAAAAAGAGATTCATGATGATGATTTAAGAGCTTTAGTGACTAATGAAATGACAAAGTCAGTACAGATTTATGAGCTTATTTCGTTGCAAGTGATGGATTGTTCTAAAGGTGTTCCCTCTGCTGCTATAAAGATTAAAAAAGAGGGACAAGAGATTTTAGAAGCTGGAATTGGAGAGGGGACAATTGATGCGATTTTTAAAACGATTGATAGAGTCTCTGGTTTAGAGGGTTCTTTAAAAAGTTACAAAGTAAAGTCTGTAACAGAGGGGAAAGATGCTTTGGCTTCGGTGACGGTTAAAGTAGCTTTTAGTCCAGATGAACCAGCAATTATGGGGCATGGTTTACATTTGGACACCATGTTGGCAAGTGCTAGAGCCTACATTGGAGCATTGAACTCTTACCTTAGTATGGAGGGGAAACTTAAAAAACGTTATCATGATAGTTCTAAGAGTGTATAGTATTTTAATTAATTACGACCACAGCGATAGCAAAACCACCATCATGAGCGATTGAGAGTGATGAGCTGTTAATTTGATGATGGGCTTGTGCTTTGGGGCTAAGTTTAAAGTGAGGAGCTCGTTTTTCATCTTTATAAATAATGATGTCATGGAATCCAAGCTCTGCACAAATACCACAGCCAAGTGCTTTAGAAATCGCCTCTTTTGCAGCCCAATACCCAGCAATACTTTCAGGTTTAGAAGAAAGTTCTGTTTGTTCTTCTTTACTTAAAAATCTATCTAAAAATTTTGTTCCAAATTTTTTTACAGAGTTTTCTAAACGAGATATTACGGTTATGTCTGTTCCAATTTTCATACAGTTAGTTTAGCATCTTTTTTAGATAAAATAAATAAAAAATAGATAAGTAAAGATTTTTATGGAAGCAATATTCTCATTTATAGGTACACCTTTTGTTCGTTTTATGCAGAGTATGGAACGTTTTGGGGCATACATACTTTTTCAGTTAGAACTTCTAGGACTCATGTTTAGGCGACCATGGCGTATTAAACAGATATTTGAACAGTTAGAAGTGGTAGCTGTAGGTACATTTGGTGTCATCTTTTTAACAGCACTTTTTTTAGGACTTATTGAAGCTGTACAGCTCTATCAAGGTTTTTCAAAATTTGGGGCTGAAAGTTTTATGGGGTATACCATTTTTATCTCTATTTCAAGGGAGTTAGCACCACTTTTGGCTGGACTTATGGTCACAGCTCAAGCCATCTCTTCAATGTCAGCAGAACTAGGAACAATGAGAGTTACAGAACAGATAGATGCCATAGAGACTTTGGCTGTAAATTCAAAAAAGTATCTTTTAGTTCCTCGTGTTATTGCTACTACCTTAGCTGTTCCTTTGCTTGTTTTGGCATTTGATTTCATCTCTAATATGTCGGCATTTCTTATGGCTTGGTTTGCTTTGGACATGAACCCAGTGGTTTATCAAGATAGCATTAAACAGCTACTCAACTTTTCAGATATTGGAACAGGAATAATTAAAGGTTTACTGTATGGTTATTTGATTGGTAGTATTGGTACTTATGTAGGGTATCATACTTCAGGTGGAGCAAAAGGGGTGGGTACTTCTACAACAAAAGCAGTTGTTCTTTCTTCTGTCACAATTTTTATTGCTGATTTGTTTATTTCAATTATCTTTTTAGCCTTAGATTGGTAAATATCCATTGAATCCAACATAGAGAAATAAGTGATAAGCGTTATTATTTTTTAATATTACCTTTTTTTATTAACTTAAAATTTTAAATATTTTTTAAATAATTTATATATATTTTTTTGTTATGATGTATTTATCTATTACATTCAGGACAATAAAATGACAAAAACAAAAGTATCAATATTTACATTGATTATGAGTACAAATTTAATGATGGCTGGGGGAGATATTTCTCCTATTACTATTTATGAAAACAATGATGTTCAAGCAGCCTCTACAATAGAGGTTCTTCCTCCTAAAGTAGTTGCTAGTGCTCCTAAAAAATTGGAACAAGTTGAAGTTTCGCCTATTTATGTTGGGCTAGGACTTGTTGCTGCACGTTATGATAGTCGTTGTACTTTAGCCATTGCAGGTTGTGATGGCATTGATAAAACAGGAGGTATTTTAGCTAGAGTCGGTTATGACTTTAACGAGTACATGGGCGTTGAAGCTAGAGCCTTAATGACATCATATAAAGATGATGGTGGAAAGATTCAACATTATGGTGCATTTGTTAAACCAATGTATCCTGTAACCGATGGGTTAAATGCTTATGGTCTAGTTGGTTTTGCAAAAACAACAACTTCTGGAACACTTAGAAAAACTGATGTTTCAGGTTTAGCATTTGGTGCTGGTATTGAGTATGATTTTTCAGATGATAAGAAAAAAGATGCTAAATATAACAGAGAATTTGATGGATTAGCAGATCAAGAAACTGGTTTTGGTGTTTTTGCTGACTATGAAAGACTTTATTATAAAAGTGGTTCACCAGATTTAGATGCTGTGAGTATTGGTGTGACTTACGATTTTTAATTTCTTATGCTTTAGGGTTACTTTATTAACCCTAAATTATCTCATTGCGTAATTCATGTTGGTTACGCGTCTTCCCCATTTAAAATGCTTAGCGTAGTAGTTAGAATTTAAATTCGATATGGTTACTTTATCTTTTGCTGAACTGGCATGAATAAAATTTCCTCGTCCTAAGTAGATTCCTACATGAGAAACCTTTGCAGATTTTTTAGAATCAAAAAATATTAAATCTCCTTTTTGAAGCTGATTAGCATTTACATATTGTCCTCTTTGTGCCTGGTCACGAGATACACGAGGTAGGTTAATGCCTTGTCTTGCAAAAACATATTTTGTAAAACTTGAACAATCATACTGATATGGTCCATTTGCTCCATATTGATACTCTTTACCTAGAAGTGATTTTGCGACTTTTTCGATGTTATCATTAATTGAATTTACAGGCATAGGTCTGTAAGTGGGTAAGAGAATATTTCTTGCTACAGGATTTTTTGTTGCTCTTGGTAGATTGTTTGAATGTTGATTGTCTAAATAAGGATGGTAAGAGTACTGACTATGGTATGAACCATTAGCATTTTTAGGGGCACAACCAGTGCTCAGTAGAAGAGCTGAAAGCAAAGATAATGATATGAGTAATTTTTTTTGAATATTTTTCATCGTTTATTCCTAAATGTTATATTGTATTTTTATTAATTATATAGTTTAAAATATTATATTAAGTTTAAAATAATAGTAATATTTTTAATTAATTTTTATTTTTATATATATTTAAGATTGTAGGATAAAAAAGTAAGATAATTGTAGAGTAAAAAAAAAGATGGGTAACATTTGGACAAGAGTAAACCTTGTCCATAGAAAAAGCTTAGGCTAGGTATGGAAACTACATTCCCATACCACCCATGCCTCCCATACCACCCATGTCTGGCATAGGCGCAGCTGTTTCAGGCTCTGGAATATCTGAAATGGTAGCTTCAGTGGTAAGCAGTAAAGATGAAACAGAAGTTGCATTCAGCAGTGCAACACGTGAAACTTTTAGAGGGTCAATGATTCCCTCTTGAAGCATGTCAACATACTCACCTGTGGCTGCATTAAATCCATAGTTTACATCTTCTGAATTCATTACTTTGTCAACCACTACACCAGCATCGTACCCAGCATTTGAAGCAATTTGCTTCATTGGTGCAGTAATGGCTCTTAAAATAATTTCAGCACCAATTTGTTGGTCACCTTCAAGAGCTAAGTTTACTTTTGCACCAGCTTTAATAAGTGCAGCTCCACCACCAATAACAATGCCTTCATCAACAGCAGCTTTAGTAGCACTTAGTGCATCGTCAACACGGTCTTTTTTCTCTTTCATTTCAGTCTCAGTAGCAGCTCCTACTTTAATGACAGCAACCCCACCAGAGAGTTTAGCTAAACGCTCTTCGAGTTTCTCTTTGTCATAGTCACTTGTTGTGTTTGCAGCTTGAACTTTAATTTCAGCCACACGTGCTTCTACAGCTTTAGGGTCACCTTTACCATTTACAATTACAGTATTGTCTTTGTCAATGACTACTTTTGAACATTGACCTAGTTGGTCTAAAGTTGTTTTTTCAAGTGTTAATCCTAGCTCATCAGTAATCAGTGTTGCACCTGTTAAGATAGCAATGTCATTAAGCATTGCTTTCTTACGGTCACCAAAACCAGGGGCTTTAACAGCTGTAATGTTTAGAACACCTTTTAGCTTGTTAAGTACCAGTGTTGAGAGTGCTTCACCTTCAACATCATCAGCAACAATTAATAAAGGTCGCCCTGTTTGCTGAATTTGCTCTAAAACAGGCACTAGGTCTTTAAGTGAAGTAATCTTCCCATCAGTTAAAAGAATAAGAGGTTCATCAATTTCACAAGTCATTTTGTCTGTGTTGGTTACAAAGTAAGGTGACAAATAACCACGGTCAAACTGCATTCCTTCAACCACCTCTAGCTCATCTTCAATTCCTTTGGCTTCTTCAACGGTAATTACACCATCTTTGCCAACACGTTCCATCGCTTCTGCAATTAAATTTCCAATGGTCTCATCAGAATTGGCTGAAATAGTCGCTACTTGGGCAATTTTTTCTTTGTCTTGTACCTCTTGGCTCATGGCTTTAAGCTCGTCAATAATGACTTTAGAAGCTTTATCCATTCCACGTTTAACCTCAATAGGATTCGCACCAGCTGTAATGTTTCTAAGTCCCTCTTTAAAAATTGAGTGAGCTAAAACAGTAGCCGTGGTTGTACCATCTCCTGCTTCATCAGCTGTATTGGCTGCTACTTCTTTGACCAGTTGAGCCCCCATATTTTCAAGTGTGTCTGAAAGCTCAATCTCACGTGCTACTGAAACACCATCTTTGGTAATGTGAGGTGCTCCATAAGATTTTTGAATTAAAACATTACGTCCACGAGGACCCATAGTTACTTTTACTGCATCTGCTAGTTTTGTAACCCCTGCAAATAAACCTGAACGTGCATTGTCTGAAAAAATTATCTCTTTTGCCATTATTTTAATACTCCAAATATATCGTCTGAATTCATAATTAAATACTCTTTTCCATCAACAGTTATTTCTGTTCCACCATATTTAGGAAAAACAACAGTATCACCTTCATTTATACCAGCTTCTATAGCCTCTTTGCCAACAGCAATTACTTTTCCTTCTAAAGGTTTTTCTTTTGCTGAGTCTGGAATATATAGACCTGATGCAGTTTGATTACTTTGCTCTTCTCGTTCTATAAGAACACGATTACCTAATGGTATAAAAGACATTGGTTCTCCTTATTTAATATTTTTTGGAATAATATAGTTATTTAAAGAAAATGTCAATACTTTTAGTCTAAAAATACAATTAACTTTAGTCCTTATGGCTAAGGATTAAAAATAATAAAAGTTTTTAGTAAAAATCCTTGACATACTATATACTTTCAGCTAAAATTTCAGCTCTTCAAAACATAGGTGGTAAGGTAGCTCAGCTGGTTAGAGCGCTGGTCTCATAAGCCGGAGGTCGAGGGTTCGAGTCCCTCTCTTACTACCACTTCTTAATCACAAAGATTTCACAATGAAAATAATAAATATAAAAAAACTAAATGTCCATATAATGGTATGTTTCGTATATATGAATCTATTTTGAGTAGTATTTAGGTTGGGTTTAGTTTTTTTAGGCATCTTTTTTATGAGATTTTTATCATGAAATATATAATCTAGTATCTTCCAAAATAAAAAAAGCATAGAGCCATGGTGGATATAAATACTAAAATATACATAGGATAACCGATAAGTAAGTTATATAGCCCTGTCCAGCCTCCTGTAGCAATAAAACCAAAAGAATTAGTAGCCATCCATGCCAATACAAATGAAATGAGAAAAATGAAAATACTAGTAAGAGGTCTGGAGTTGAAAGACATATTTATTACCTTTAAAGTTATCTTAAAGTATACAAAATAGTTTTTCAGAAATTACTTAATATCTTTAAATCAAGATTGATACTAAGGTTTAATTATGATAGAATGAGTAAATTATTAAGGGAACATATATTTTGAAAATAGCAGAAAAAAAAGCATTAAAACGCGAATCCATTATACAAACCTCTTTAGAGCTTTTTGCACAAAATGGATTTCATAAAACTACCATTCCTGATATTGCTAATAAATTAAAGATGTCTGTGGGTAATCTTTATAATTATTTTTCTTCCAAAGATATTTTAGCCAAAGAGATTATTAAATACACATCAGAAGCATTGGGTGCTGAGATTAAAACTATTAATAGTATGGATATCCCAACAGATGAAAAAATTTTTAAAATAGTAGAAGTCTATTTTACCATGGCACAAGAGAAACCTGAAATGATAGAGTATTTTTTACGTGTCTACCTCTCAAACAGAGAAGTTTTCAATGATGGTTGTGAAGGGATGATATGTGTTTCAGGGTTCATCACAGAGATTATGATTTTTTTTGATGATGGTGTTGAAACTGGGGCTTTACGTAACCAAGATTTTTTTTCTGCTTTTGGACTTTTTATGGGCTACTTAGGAGGGATGGTTTTTTTAAAAGGGGAAGATGTTTTACCCAAAAAAATAGAATTTTACATAGATGATATTTCACGAAATATCTACAATGCTTTAAAGGCTTAAGTCATGAAAAAGCCTAAACTTTTATGGCTTCAAAGCATTACTTGTAATGGGAATGCTCACTCTTTTTTTAACCATCCTGATTTTTTCTCCATACTTTCAAATTTTGAACTTATACATCACCCTTTTTTAGAGGCACAGTATGATTTTGAAGCACTACTGGCTATGCAGTTAGAGTGTGATATTTTGCTTTTAGAAGGTTCTTTTAAACAAAAAGGTTTTGCTAAAGGAGGGGTTGAGGTATCAACTCTTATTGAATATTATGCGAGTAGAGCCAAACATATTGTAACGGTTGGAACGTGTGCCACTTTTGGAGGCGTGTTTAAAGAAGCAGACCCCAAAAATATTTCAGGATTTTGTTTTGATAAAGAAGATAAAACCACACGTTACAGTAAATATGCTTCTAAACTAATATCGCTTCCTGGTTGTCCTATCCACCCTCGTTGGCTCTCTTATGTATTGCTGATGCTCTCTAAAGAGAAAAAAATTCCTTTGGATGAGCTACTACGACCTCAAGAACTCTATGGCATTACCGTGCATCAAGGCTGTACTAGAAATGAGTACTTTGAATGGAAAGTTGACCCTAAAGGTTTTGGACTTAAAGAGGGCTGTCTTTTTTATGAACTTGGTTGTCAAGCTCCCTATACGCATGGAAGTTGCAATAAAATACTTTGGAATGATGTAAGTTCTAAAACCATCGCAGGTACACCTTGTTTTGGTTGTACCGAACCCACTTTTCCCAAAACAAGCATGTTCAAAACCAAAACCAATATGGGAATTCCCTCAAAGATGCCTTTAGGCATTCCAAAACGTGCTTACTTGACGGCTACAGGCGTGGCAAAAAGTTTTAAGATTAAGAGATTTGAAGAGAAGTTGGTAGATTATGATAATTAAAAAACTAATAGAAAAAATAGAGGGCGAAGCAGAACTCGACTACAGTTTCAATGACGGAAAAATAGACGATGTCAAAATAAATTTTGGTTTTTATAGAGGGATTGAAAAGATTTTAGAGGGTAAACCCCCACGTGATGCCTTGGTATTGACCCCTCGTGTTTGTGGTATTTGTAATCATGCTCACCTTTTAGCTTCGGTTCGTGCCATAGAAGATGGCTATAGAAATGCAGGGGTTAAGGTTGAGCTTAGTAACAAAGCCACCGACATTAGAGAATTTACTTTGTCTTGTGAGCTGATACAAAATCATATTAAATGGTTCTATTTGACCATGCTTCCAGAGTTAGAAAAATTGTTAGAGATAAAAACCGAAGAGAACCATGCCAAAGAAAATCATGCTCTAAAAGCCTCTTATTTGTCAAGTACCATCACAAAAGCATCGGCTATTTTTGCTGGACAATGGCCCCACTCTTCTTACGCTGTACCTGGTGGAGTAACTTGCGACCCTACTTATGTGGATGTGCTTCAGGCCGAGGGTTTAGTAGATGAGTCTATTAAGTTTTTTGAAAAAGTGATGATAGGCTTAGAGATGGAAAAACTTTTAGCCATGACTTCAACACAAGAGCTTAGTGAAATTAGTGGAGATTTGGGGAGATTTTTACATCTTTTAGGAAGCAGTGGCATGGCAGAAAAAGGAAAAAGTCATGACAGATTTATTGTTTTTGCTGAGTGTCTTTGTTTTAAAACAGGAAAGTCAAAACCAACAAAAGTCTCAAACATTAATCCAAAATTTGTTCATGAATCAGCACAAAAAGGAAGTGTAGCCAAAGCCGTACATTACAAAGGACGACTCTTTGAAGTAGGACCACTGGCTAGAGGAATGATTGCCAAAGAGCCAATTATTAAAGCCTTACATAAACGCTATAAAGATTCATTGGTAACACGCATTTTTGCACGTGTTTATGAGATAGCTCAACTTTTAGACTATGCTAAAAAACATTTAAACAGATTAGATCTTTCTGAGCCTTCTTGTACGGTAGAAGCAGGAATGGTCGTGGAAAATTTTGAGGGAATAGGCGTAGTTGAAGCTGCACGTGGTTCTTTGATTCATAAAATAAAAGTAAAAAAAGGTCTCATTGAAAACTATGAGATTATTACCCCTACACAGTGGAACTTAAGTCATGGAGATGAGAATGAAAAAGGCATTGCCATAGAAGCAATGGTAGGCTCTAAAAGCATTGAAGAAGCAAATTATATTTTTCGTGCTTTTGATGTTTGTTCTGTTTGTACGGCTCAGTAGATAGCATTTAGGTTCTTTAAACCTAAGAATGTAAGTAAATAAAATAAATAAAAATATATTTATCTTATAATAAAAAATCATATAATCCTATCAAAAAAATAAAATTGAACGAATATTCATTTCACCTTAAGTATCTTTTTCTTAAAATAGTGAATAGTTATTCATAAAATAAGAAGGAGTAAGAGATGAGCGTAGACAAAGAAGAATCCGTAAAGAAACTCTTTACAGCAGAGAGTGCTAAGGTTGATACCAATAGAGGTGATGCCTATTATGCTGAGTTGTATGAGAAATGTCAAAAGCGTATTGAGGACTTAAAGAAATTAGCTCCACTTAATAATCGTGTAGATTTTACAGAAAGTATTGAAGAACAAGGGTTAGAGAGAAGAGACTTTCTTAAATGGGCTTCAGCTACAACGGCGATGTTAATGCTTCCTGCTTCTTTTACTCCTTTGGTAGCAGATGCTGCAATTTTAATGAACAGAGTTCCTGTTATTTGGGTAGAGTTACAAGATTGTGCAGGGAATTCTGAAGCTCTTTTACGTTCAGATGGACCAAAAATTGATGAAATTATTTTAGATATTATCTCGTTAGAGTTTCATGAGACACTTCAAGCAGCTTCTGGTCATCAGGCTGAAAAGCAAATGGATGAAGCGATGGAACACTTCCATGGTCAGTATTTACTTTTTGTAGAAGGTGCAGTGCCTTTAGGTATGGATGGTCAGTATGGAACTAT
>JALWLW010000115.1 GCA_027081065.1 Campylobacteraceae bacterium | reverse complement strand
ATGAGAGGAGTGCCGTATAGGTGTTCATAGAGAATCTAAAGACAACTATAATAGATAATAGTATTAACATCTTACTCGACTCTGAAAATGCCTCTCCAAATCCATAGTAGACTATTTCATTGGCAAAGAGTACCGTAAATATTGTAAAATAGACAGAGAAAAAGATATTGATATGTTGTACTCTTAATATAAGTTTTTTAAGTAATGCATTTTCATTATTGTGAATATATTTTGCAACTTTTGGATAGTATTGGCTAAAAAGAACATCTGAAAATATAATAGGAATCACATACATTCTAATAGCAACAGAGTAGAGTCCAATATCTTCAAACGATACGCCCATATGTTTTAGCATAATAATATCAATCTGAACAAATACTACAACTAACAGACTATTTAAAATATAACTCCATGAATTAAAGAGATACTGCTTTGCAAACTCTGGATTAAAAAGTTTTTTAAAGTTTATCACATATTTAAGTTTATAAAATTTATTAAAAAGTACTAAAAGATAAATAGACCTTGAGAGTAAAAAAGCTAAATAGACCACTAAAAGTTCTTGAAGTGTCATTAGATTAAATAAAATAATAATTAAAAAAATAGATTTTTCCATAATTACATATTTTGCATCTAAAATATAATTTTGATGATTATAGAGTGAGGAACGGAAGATTAAAATAATACTATAAAGATAATAGGAGCTAAAGAGTATTATGATATAGATATTACTATTGAACAGTACCATTAAAGAGAGAAAAAAGAGATAGATTACTGTTTTCAATACAAAAATTGTATTAAAAATTTGTAAATTCTCTTTTTTACTAAACTCTTTTACCTGATAGAGTTCTCCTCCTACATCAATAAAAATAAAGATAATAGCAATAATACTATAATAGTATGAGAACTCTCCTAGTTCACCCTTTCCAAAAGTTTGAACTAAAAGGATAAAAAAAAGAAACATAATCCCTTTTTCAAAGATTCTTGCAAAAAGCAATACTATGGTATTATTCATACGTTTTGAAAACCTTTTAAAATAAAATATTTAGGAATTTATGTTTATTATCTTTAGTTTCCTGTTACTATTCAAAAAAATAATATTATCTATTAAAATAAATTAATAATAACTTACTTTCATACTAAAAAGATTACTATTTCCCTAAATATCATTAATTTAAACAAAAAATCCCAGTATTTTATGCCAAGTTTTATTTTTATGAGATTAAGCTAAAAGTTCAACAACTTTTTCAATAGGACGACCAATAACAGCATTAGAACCTCTAATAACAATAGGTCTTTCAATAAGTTTTGGGTTTGCTATCATGGCATCAAGAAGTGCCTCTTCAGATGTTTCATCTTTTAAATTCAACTCTTTATAGACAGCTTCTTTTTTTCGCATAAGCTCTTGAGCTGAACTCATGCCTAACATCTTAAGCATATTTTGAAGCTCCTCCTTACTTGGAACCTCATCTAAGTACTTCACCACTTCTGCCTCTATGCCTTTTTCTTCTAAAAGCTTAAAGGAATCTCTTGACTTTGAACATCTTGGGTTATGCCATATTCTAATATTATCCATTTTATTTTCCTCATAATTTTTTAAAATTTTAACTAAATAGCTTTAATGTCTATAACCAATCTAGCTGGATTAGATAAATCAAAAATTTTTACTTTTGCTTCATCTAATAGTTTAATATAGACGTTAAAGCCTTGTTCCTCTAAACTCTTTTCAACAAATATTTTTTCTATATTTTCATTAGAGGAAAAAGAGGGCAAAGCTGCAGAAAATTTTCTGTACCCCTCCAAAGTAATAGAAATCTTATTAGTGTAAACATTGTAAGTCCCTCTATATCTTCCTACACTATAAGCTGGATTTGCCTCTTCATAGACATCAAAAACTAAACGTAGGTATCCATTGTGACGACCTTTTCTAATATTTTTTATATCAAATCCATTGCCCAGTGTCCCCCCATCATAAACCTCTACTTCATCTGCTACAAATACCTCATCTTCAGGTAAAATAGTAGGAGAGATATCTTCTTCATCTATTAATGACTCAATATCTTCTGTTAATGATTCATTCTTTGGTACTTTTATAGAAGATGCTTGTGTACTATTTTTATCATAACGTGTACCAGTTTCACATCCTCCTAACAAATAGATAATGCTTAACAGTAAAATACTTTTTTTCATACGGTAAATCCTTTAATCCAAAATTATAGCATAGCTAAATCACTATCTTCCTCAAATCTAAAGTAACAATTGTACCTTCAAATTTTTTAGATTCAATGACTATGGCTATTTTTTCGTCTTTACAATAAGCTTCCACCAATGCCAAGCCTATGCCCTCCCCTATTTTTTCTTTATTACCTTGATAATAACGTCTATAGACATCCTTTAAGGCTCTATCTTCTATGCCAATACCTTTGTCTTCAATTTTTAACAAGCCCTCTTTTAAAGAAACACTAATAACACTCTGTTTACTTGAATATTTCATCGCATTACTTAAGATATTATCTAACATTTTTTCAAACCCTATTTTATCAACCATGACATTACAAGCTTCAACTTTTAAAGAAAAATCATTCCGATGTAATTGCTTCATAATTTCAATACGTTCCTCTACTAACTTTCCAATGTTAACCTCTTCACGATTAACTGTTTTAATCTCTTTTTTAATGCTATAGTGGAGTTCTTCATAAAGTCTTTCTAAACGTCTTGATGCATCCTCAATGCGACTTAAACGCTTTAACATCTTTTCATCTTTAGCGACTTTTCGTCTAATTAATGACGTATTGGCTTGAATTGTTGAAATTGGAATATTAAGTTCATGTAAAATTTCTCTAGTCAAATGTAAAACATTTTCATCGATTTCATACTTATTTTTTAGAGAATAAGTATTTAACATAAAGACAATCATTAGCAATAAAACTAAACTTAACAAACCAGGAATTACAATTTCAACTTCTTCATAAATTAAACCATAAAGGGTAATTAATGAGACTAAAAAGTAAAGAGGAATAAATAGATAAATATAATTTTTCATGAAAACATCATAACAATGCTTTGATTAACACTAAATTAACACTACTTTTCTATCATCCCTTAATTAAATTATTCTAAAGGGATTAGAAATGAAAAAAATTATCTATCTATCGTTAGCAGTTATTGCTACGTTAGAAGCAGAAGAGTTACTAGAAGATATTTCAATAACAGAGCAAGGAACAACCCAAGTAGTTAAAAACATTGCAGGAGAGCAACTAAAGTCTGCTGACCTCGCTGATGCTCTACACAAAAATGTACCAAGTATCTCTCTTATTAGACGCAGTGGTATTGCCAATGACATCATCTTAAGAGGGCAAAAAAGAGATAATATTAACGTCACCATTGATGGAGCAAAGATTTATGGGGCATGTGTCAATAGAATGGATCCTCCAACCTCACATGTAGTGACTCATGCCATTGAAGATGTGGTTGTACAAGAAGGACCTTTTGATGTTGAAGAGTTTGGAGCGTTAAGTGGTTCAGTTAAAGTACAAACAAAAAAACCAAGCAAAGAAGTTCATGGAGACCTTTCAGTAAATGCAGGTTCATTTGGCTATCAAAAAGCTTCTGGAACAATAAGTGGAGGAACAGATAAAGTTCGTGTACTCTTTTCAGCATCTCATGAAACAGGTGAACAGTACGAAGATGGTAACGGAGATAACTTTGCTGAACAGCTCACAAACTACACAAGCTCAACAACCTCTCCTTCTGATGACAACTTTGTTTACAGTACAGAAAATGAAAACAGAGATGCCTTTAAAAAAACCATGTACATGGGAAAAGTTTTTGTAGACTTTACCCCTGACCAAGCATTAGAACTCTCTTACACAGCCAACCGAAGTGACAACGTTCTCTACCCCTCTAGTAAAATGGATGCACTTTATGATGACTCTGACATTTTAAACCTCCAATACGCCATTAAAAACCTCTCTAAGTACTCTAAAAAACTCGACTTTCAACTCTACAACTCAAAAGTTGAACACCCAATGAGTACCAAGTACAGAAAAGCTGGACAGACAAAATATATGACACACTTTTTGACCACAGAAATGACAGGTGTAAAAGTTAAAAATGCTGTAGATGCCTTTGGTCAAAACATTAGCTATGGAGTAGATGGAAGTAAGCGAAATTGGGATGGACAATACAACATGACCAATGTTGCCACAGGGGCTGTCAAGAACATGAGAAAAAGCATTAACGATGTCGATACTAAAAATGTAGGGCTTTTTGCAAAATCTAAAAAAACCATGGGAAAACTAGACCTTGAATTTGGAGCAAGATATGATGATACATCCATAACAACTGCTTCAAATACATTAAAAGGTAATGACTACAATGCCCTCTCTGCTAATGTTTTTGCAAACTATCATGTCAATGACGATACCAAATACTTTGCAGGAATCGGAAAATCTAGCCGTGTTCCAGATGCAAGAGAACTCTACAACACCAAAACAAATGGTTCAATCAATGGAAACCCTAACCTAAATCAAACTACCAACTATGAACTAGACCTTGGAGTAGAAAAAGAGTTTGACAGTGGAAGTGTAAAAGTAAAAACTTTTTACTCTAAACTAAAAGATTACATCTACTACAACGGAAACCCTACTGTAACGCAAAACAACTTTGAAAATATTGATGCTACTATTTATGGCGTGGAACTCAGTGGTTCATACATGCCAACAGATGATGTTTATCTTTGGGCTGGACTAGCTTACAAAAAAGGTACAAAAGATACCCAAACAACAGGTCAAACAGGAACAAACCTAGCAGAAATCACCCCACTAAAACTTAACGCAACAGCTTCTTATGACTACGATGAAAATGGGATGATAGAGGTCTCTTTAGTTGCATCTGATAGATGGGACAACATAGACAGCGAAAATGGAGAACAAATCTTAGCTGGTTACGGTATTGTAAACCTAAAAACAACCCGAAGTTTTGACAATGGCTTAGAGTTTACCCTCGGTGTTGACAATGCTTTAGACAAAAATTATGCGACTACCAACACATATAAAGACCTTATCTTAATGACCGATGGAAGTGACACCATGCTTATTAATGAACCTGGACGTTATGTCTATTTAAATGCTAAGTATGCATTTTAATTTCAGTTAATCGTAAGTCCATAATCAATTAACTAAGTAATATCTCTCTTTGCAGTAGCAATAGAGATACTCACCATATTTATATATTGTTTGGTACTTAACCACCCTCAAAGTTCTCAATACCTTGATTAAGTAGTTTATTGAGTACTGATGTGGCTACTATCAAAAAGTAATATTACCAGTCCATCGATTTTCAAACTGTTTTGAGTCCCAAATAGTCTATAAAGCCCTATTTTTAAAATTTTAACACCCCTTCAATATAAAGCTTCCTATCCAAAGCCTTCTTCTTAGCCTTGTCCCAAGTTTTAGGACTCTGTTGAAGTATCTTTTTAACCTCTAAAGCCAACTCTATTTTAATCTCATCAAAATTCTCTATTTTGCCATTTTTCATATCGTTAATGAGTTTTGCTATATCGTCGTAAGAGTCTATAAGTCGCTGTATAGGAGTCATAGATGCCAACTGGGCTTCTCGCTTCTCTTTAGCTTCTCTCTCTAACCTCTCTTCTTCCTCTCTTGCTCTCTCTTTTTCAACTCTTAACCTTTTCTGCTCCTCTTTTTGAAAAGTAATCATCTTGACTATATCTCTCTGTCTCTCTTCAAGTAGAGTGTAATACTCTTTCTCTTGACGAGCAATAGACTCAATAGCACTAGAGTACTCCTCTTTTGTAATCTGCTCTATATCTATCCAACCAAAACTATCTCCACTCTCATAAAGAGTATGTGTAGCAATAGGTTTGTTGTAACTGTTTAGTACATTTTTACCATTGTCTACCATGTACTCTTTACCACAAAATTTTCCTACTCTAGCTACAAAACTATTGGCTGTTTGAGTGTATTGGCTATCTCTTCTGTCATGATGATACGCTTTCATCATCTCTTTAATCTTTTTGAAACTATGCTCTGTAGTTACGGTCAAAACGAAAGTAGAACCTTTAGAGATTATCTCCACCATTTGAGGAATTTCACTTCTTGCCGTCTTAGTTGGATTTTTATGTTTTCTATAGGCATAACCTATCTCTGTTTTTCCCTCTAAAAGTAGTGCATCACTCAAAATTAGTCTCTGTCTTGGCTCATGACTTTTTACTTTTTTTTCATAAATTTTTAAAATAGTATCAAGCATACCCTTTATGCTACTTCCTGCAATAACTGCTCTGTGAGTATTTGGGTTTTTAAAGGTCTCGGCTATCTGAAACTGATTTTTATTTTTAGAGCCATCATCATTTTTTAGTTTTTTGTAGGTTGTCTCAACTTTCTTTGAAACTTCACACTCAAACTTAGCGATAACCTTTGCCTCTTTAGATTTAGAACGATAGAAATCAATAAGGTTCATCCAGCTATGTATCTTTTGGTTAAAAAGCTTTTTATCTGCCATATTTAAACTTTGATAAAACAAAACCTCATCAAAAAGAAAAAGCTTCCCACCATCTATCACAAAATTGGTTGGTTCATAAACCTCTCCTGTCCCAATATGCAGAGGACTAAGTGTAGTTATTTTTAAATGAAATGTCTTTAATCCATCTCTAATCATGACTCAACTCCTTTAGTGGTACAACAATGCTATAACCTTGATGAACCGTATCGCTATATTCAGGAATATCAGAGAGACCACTTATGGCTCTGCCCAAATATTGATGCTCTTGAAGCTCTTCAAACTCAATCACAGAGCTAACATCGGCTAAGAGTATCGGTTTTTTAAAAGCATTTTTATAGGCTCTACTTGCTCCAAATTTTCCAAAACGCGTAAAAGGCTCATAGTAAATATTTTTACACTCTAAGCCTTTAGGAGAAAAAGAACCAAGGGTCATAAAAGTTTTAGAGCTGTTATTTAGCTCTATGGCTTCTATCTCATCTTCATCATACTCAAAACGACCCTTTCCAATGGTTGTTTTTTTACCATATCCCATCTCAGAAATCAATTTAAATACCTCTTTAAACTCATCAAAACTTAATTGTGTCTCATCTACTAAAAAGTAAATATCTTTATCTCCAAGATGTGTAACCGTTAAACCATGAGGGTCAAATCCATCTCCTGTTTGAAACGTTTTATAGTTTAAGGCATTGTGTATGTTAACACTACTTTTATCGGTACTGTTTACCTCTTTGTCTTGTTTGGCTTTCGAGTACGCTCCAGTTATGAGTTCATCTAAAGTCAACCAAATTTTTTTACGATTTATCTTTTTGTCTTCACTCTTCTCATTCAAAAAACGACTTGGCATCTTTGGTTTAGGCAAGTAACCTTTAGCAAAAGCATCAGAGACTACCAAAAAAGGCTTTTTGCCCTCTCTATAAGCCTCTAACAATTTTTCTAGTCTATCTTTTCCAAATTTATAAAAAATAGCCCAACACATCTGACCAAAAAGGGTATCGCTTCTTAGTGTTGTGGCAAAATTAGAAGTTGGGGTTATGGGTATTTTGTAGAGTTTCATCTTATTCCCACTTTCGGTCTATAAATTGAACCCTTCCATAACCACGACTTCCACTTCCTCCAAGATAGTCATCTTCAACTAAGTTTAATCCTTTCTCTACCATATTTTTCAATGATTCTTCTTCTTTATCATCTAAAACTTTAACTCGAATATTAAACTCAAATTTAACTCCTGATGGAACTCTTTCTGTCTGTCTAGGATTTAAAGCCGTTCCATTTTGTCTATCTATAACATTCTCATATTTTGCTTCAGAGACTATCTCTCCCTTTTTTTCTATTAATTTACAGTCTCCTACACTTATTCGTGTAATACCTAAATCAATATTTCTCTCTTTTAAAACCTTTTCATCATCTTTAACAACACTTGAACCAAAAAGTTGCATAAGAATAATAGCTTTTTCTTCTCTCTCTTTAGGAAAAACTCCTCCCATATATTTAGCAGAAAATGGATTTCCATCACTAAAACCTACTAATCCATAATGCCACTCCAAAAGACTTCGCATTTTTCCCTTTAGTGAACTTCCAGGAATATAAGGTTTATCGCTGTTGACATCTTTAATAACACCATTATCAATTCCACCTATTTTCATGGTATCATCTCCACCACCAATATGAAGTCCACTTAAAAGCTCTATTGTTCCTATTAGTTTGATTATTTTCATCTTAATTACTCCCTTTAAAAAATCCTAAAACTGCTTCAAAAAATAGTTTGAAGTGTTTAAAGGTCTGTTCACCTTTATCATCATTACTTATCTGATTTAAACATTGACTCATCATATCTTGAAATTCACTACTTACAACTTTTCGACTAAGCCCATAAGCCACTTTAGAGTTAAGCATTCTAATGAAAGGGTAGACACTCTCAAAACCATTCTCTTTTATCTCCATCTCTAAATTTAAAACTTTATCATAAAAGTTTCTAGCTTGTGTCTTTTTAGTTTTATTAATAGCTTCTGCCCACTCTTGAGCTACAGTATCAAATAAAACTTTATCATCTAAAATAATAATCTTTTTACTGTTTTGCTCTTTGATTGTATAACCTAAGTTAATTCTTGTTGCCATTATGCATCTCTCCTTTTATAAATAAATTCACTCAAAAACATCTTTGTTGCTTTTGGGTATTTCTCTATGCTATCATTTAACCCCTCTAAAATATAATGAAAACTCTTATCTATATTACGACTAAATAGATAATTCAACTTCGATTTCCACATCGTATTTCTAATATCTTCATTAATATTTTTAGCCATATCACAGAAGGTTAATAAACTATAAAGTGTAGCCATATTAACAGTTTCAAAATCTTTAAATAGTTCATCTAATTTTTTGTGAGCATCTTGATACTCTTTCCATTTAACTGTCTCACCAAAAAGAGAAATAGCATCTTTAGGATGTTTTACCTCTTTCTCCTCATCAATACCTTTCGCATCTTCAAGAAGTTTCTCTGTATAGTCAGCCAAATAACTAATAGGTGTTGATGGTTTAGCAATAGCAATACCAAAAGAGATACTAAGCTCATCACTTTTTACAAAAGCTTTAAACTCACGCTCTATCTCTCGTGCCATCGTCAAGACCTCATCCCAAGCACCAAGTAAAAATAGGTCATCTCCACCTGCAAAAACGGTATAGGTATTTGGATATTTTGTTTTCATCATATTTGGAATGTAAACAGAAAAAAAGCTATCCATAGTTTTAGAGAAGCTATCAAAATTTTCAAAACTATCTGTTACATCACTCTTTTCTAAAAACTTACCCATATTGTCTACATCTGCTTTTAAAATAGCCAATGACTTAATGCCTGTTTCACTCTCTTTACAAGCGTTATCAGCCAAAACCTTAAACTCAGCAGGAGAGCGACCATCAAACAATATGTAAGATTTAATCTTAGAACTCAACTCTATATCAATAACAAAATCATCAAGTTTCATACCAAGTTTATCACTATCTACAAGCTCATCAATATGCTCAAAAGAGAGTTTTTTACCAAGCTCAATAAACCCATCACAAATAGAACAGTTCTCTTTTTTATGCTCTACTTTTCGTATGTTACAAACAGGACACAAAGAGGTGTTATCTAAATTGGTATCATAACTCAAAAGACTATACGCATCATCTTCAAAAAGATTAAACTTCTGAAACTTTCTATCTTCAACACTGTCTATAATCTTTTTTCTTAACGCTTTATACTTTTTAACATCAACAAAATCATCTCTTTGACACTCAACAGATGAAATCATAACCCCACTCAATCCATAAAAGTTTTTAACAAAAAAATCATCTACTGTTTTTTGAATAACATCCAAATCAATATCCATATTAGAGGATAAAATCTCAAATTTACCTGCATTCATGGAAAGAATAGCATTTTCACTTATCTTTAACTCATGACAAATATACCGAGCCAAATACTCAGTAAATATCTGAATAAACGCCGACTTTGCTCTTAAAACCTTACTAGCATTTTTTGTTGACAATCTATCAAAGATAAATTTTTGAATACCATAAAAGTCACCACTAATTAAGCACATATCA
>JALWLW010000114.1 GCA_027081065.1 Campylobacteraceae bacterium | reverse complement strand
TGGCAAAAGAGGCTTCTAAAAAAGGAATTAATACGACGTTTATAGGTATTGGGGTTGACTTTAACAATGACTTGGTTGAGTATGTTTCCAAAACAAAAGGGGCAAACTACTTTTCAGTGCATTCAAGTAAAGAGTTTGCAAAGCTTTTAGACAAAGAGTTTGACTATATGGTAACGCCTTTGGTTTATGACTTAGAATTAAAGCTTTCTAACTCCATGTATGAAATAGAAGCTGTTTATGGTTCACCTGAGTCTAACTTGGCTACAGGGCAGATTATGAAAGTAAACACACTTTTTCCATCTCACAATGATGGAACAGCAACTAAAGGTGGAGTAGTCTTGTTAAAGTTAAAGAAAAATATTTACATGGCATCCTCTGATAAACTTACGTTAGATGTTAGCTATACTGATGTAAATGGAAACTCTTTTTCTAACTCACAAAAAGTATCATTTAAAAATAAATCTACCTATTATGACAACATAGGCATACGAAAAGCCATATTGGTCTCAGACTATGTAACGGTTATGAAAAACTGGCTCATAGACGCTCGTGCTGCTTGTAATGATAAAGTAAGTTGGGTAAACCAACAGCCTATAGAGATACAAAAAAGATGTATGACTTATCCACCTTTACGTCCTGAATATCCAAGAGTAGCAACATGGGAACGTAAGTCTTGTAAGTTAAAAGTCAGTGCAGGGTATAAAAAGTTTTTTCAACTTTTTAGAAAAATGTATCTAAAAGAGATGAAAATCTTAGGAGATGAGAGTTTAAATAAAGAACTCAATGTTTTAAATTTACTCATTAATCAAAAGCGAAGTAGCCATGATAATGGTGGTGCAAAAGATGATTGGTTGTATAAAAAATAATGAATTTAGGACTTCTGTTAAGCGTAGGAATTGGTGGTTTTATTGGTGCTATTTTACGCTTTAGCATTTCCACTTGGGTAGGAAGAGCAACAACTACTGCTTTTCCTTGGGGAACACTTTCTGTCAATATTTTAGGCTCTTTTTTTATAGGTTTTTTGTTTCTTTATTTTCAACAAAGTAACTTTTCTCCTACGCAAAAAGCACTTTTTATTACTGGTTTATTGGGTGCATTGACTACTTTTTCTACTTTTTCTTTAGATACAGTTTTGCTTATGGAAAAAGAGTTTTATCTTAAAGCCTTTGTTAATGTTATGCTTAATGTACTTTTCTCTATTATGGCTACACTCTTGGGTATGTTCATTTTTCGTAGATTTTATGCTTAGGAGTTAATGCAATAAGTAGTCAACACTTTGCTCTTTTTGGACAACTTCTTGGTCATACTCTACATAGAGAGACTGAATATAGAAAGCTAAAGAGACAAAGACTCCAATGACCATTAGTAGTAGTATGATTTTAATAGAAAATTTAATGAAAAATTTAAAAATTTTAATTAAAGGTAGCTCTACAAATGTATCTAAAATCTTACGTAATACAAAAAGTAATAGAAATGTTCCTAGAAAAAACAGAATAATAGGTAACCAAATACCAGAAGACTCAAATAGATAATAGAATATATCCCCAATAGGTTTCCATAGTGCGATGCTTAACTCTTGTAACTTTTCTAACATTTTTTCCCCATTAATACTTTTTAATATTGTACGCTAATTCAACTTAGGTCATTAATGGTTTTGGTCAACTTTTTACTATGTAACTAATGTTACGTATTTTTTAATATTACTATGTTACTATGCTACTACATCACAACACAAAGGAAAGCAAATATGGATGCTAAAAAAATAAGAAGCATATGTCGCCCACTAAGAATCGTATTAGGTTCAGCATTAATTGGATACGGAGTTTATTCAGGTAATCAATGGTTTTATTTAGGAGCTATTCCTCTTATTGCTGGTTTAATTAACTTCTGTCCTCTATGTAAGATTACAGGTCAATGTGATATTATGGGTGGAAAATAAAATTTTTTCTATGATTATTTAAAGATAAGGCATGTGCCTTATCTTTACTTTAACATCTTCGCCTCATATAAAAAAGGTGAAGGTTTAAAGTCTAGTTTTTTGACTTTGTCATATTTGGCAAAAGACAAATAGAGTTTCTCTTTAGCACGTGTTACAGCCACATAAAAGAGCCGTCGCTCTTCATCTAAACTTCCCCCTTTACCCATGAGTTTTGTATTAGGAAAACGTCCATCCATTAAATCTACTACATAGACTTCTGTAAACTCTAATCCTTTACTTGCATGAATGCTTAGTAAATTTACCCCATCACCCTCACTTAGTTCATTTCCACCTAATACCATGGCATTAACAAAACGTGAGACCTCTTTGTATTGGCTTGATAAATCAATTAAAAGTCTTGCTTTCCTTGCGATGCGTTCTTTGGCTAAGTTCTTTTTTTCAATGTCAATTTCACCTGATTTTAAGCGACCTCGTTGGGTGGCTAAAAGTTCAATAAGAAACGCATAAAGAGGAGATTGCACCAGTTTTACTAGTAGACTTCTTGGTTGTTTAACATTGCTAATAGAACTCATAAACTCATGATACATTTTAAAAAACTCTAAACCATCAGGGCTTAGTTTTGGGTACTTTAAAATGGGGTGAGAACGAATTTTTTCACTCATGGGTATTTTAGAAAATCGTGTAATTGAACCTATTTCTGCATCATCATCAAAAAGTCCTAGTTGCATATTTTTGTTGGGGTTGAGTTTTGGTAAGGTATGAACCCTTGGATACATTAGCCCAATAAACAAGTTCCCCTCTCCAAAGTGCCTAAAACACTCAAACATCTCTTTTGCAACAGCTGACCCAATGTTTTTTCCATATTCAAAAATATGAATAAATGCCATCATATCTTTTGGGTTAACAATAAGAGAGCAAACATCAAGTAAAAACTTTACCTCTTTGGCTTCAAAAAAACTGTTTCCCCCTTTTCGTTTAGAGGGAATTCCCATTTCACGTAGACTCGCCTCCACCCCATCACCAGAGGCATTGTTCCTAAAAATAACAGCAATGTCATTGGTAGGGGTATAGGTCTGTTTAATGGTTTTTGCAATGCTTTGGTATTGGTCAAAAAGTTCGTTGTGCATGAGCAGTTTGGGAGGTTGGTTTTTACCTGTTCTGGTCACCACTAATTTTTTAGGGTAAATCCTCTCATTACGTTCAATAACACGGTTGGCTAAAGACAAAATACTTCCTGAAGACCTATAGTTCTTGTCAAGTGTAAAGACCGTAGCATTAGGGTAACGTTCTCCAAAAGTAGCGATGTTCTGAATATTTGCACCATTAAATGCATAGATGCTTTGGTCATAATCCCCCACACAAAAAAGAGAATTTGGGGTCATGGCATCTATGAGAGCTGATTGTAATGTATTGGTGTCTTGGTATTCGTCTACTAACACTTCTACCAAATCACGCCCATGTTCTTCTAGGTGGGCTTTCATTTTAAGTAACAAATCATTAAAAGAGACAAAACCATATTTCTCTTTGGTCTCTTCAAAATCATCGATGATGTTCATGTAGATATCTATAAGAGGTTTATGTTCTGGGTATTTTTCTAAAAACCATACATCAAAACCATCAAGTGAAGCATTTTGGTAGAGTGAATACTGCTCATACAAATAGGTTGCTGAATAGGGTTCAGTCTCTAAGTTTAGACGTTTCATTTGACGTTTTTCATAGATGGAGCGAAAAAGTGTTTTAAGCTCTCCTGGTTGTTTTAGTGAAACATTGGCATTGAGTTCTTTGAGCCAACGGTAAGAGACAGCATGAAAAGTTCCTGATTCAATTTGGTTAACAATGCGTGGAGGGTAGTAACGACCAACTCTGGCTAACATCTCTCCAGCTGCTTTATTAGTAAAAGTTAAAAGTAAAATTTTAGAAGGTTCAACCCCATTTTCTAAAAGATGGGCAATACGCCCGACAATGGTTGAGGTTTTTCCTGTCCCAGCAGAAGCAATAATTAAATTGTTCCCTTTAGGAGCAGTTGCAGCACTAAGCTGCTCTTGATTAAGCGAAGTTAGTGGCATACAGTACTTTATTGACCAAGAATATAAAAAGTTGGCTTATTAGGTACTTTTTCTATTTGAACTTTATATTTTGTTGACCAGTGTTGAACCAATTCTGTAAACTCTTGCTGAATCTCTTCAGAGGTATCAACAGAACCTTTAATTTTAAAAACATCTTTAGAGTTAGAGAGTGCAACAACCCCTTTAAGATGTGCTAGTTCATCATGCAAAGAGAGTAAGTGTTTGGAAAAGTTTTCAAAACCATTGGTGTTTTCAATGGCTTTTTTCATCTGTTCTATAGATTGTTCAGTTGTGCTATAACCAAGTTGTATAAGTAGTGCTTCTGGGCTTAAGTCAATGTGCATTTATTTCCTTTATTATTGTTATTGTTCTGAATTAGTATACAACTTTAGCTAAATATTGGTTAGTAATTAATGAAGTTTTTAAAGTAATTGTTGATACGGCTCTCTTAACTTATTTTAGATAAAATTACCCAATAAAAATTAATGGATATATAATATGGATTATTTAAAAATAACTGGTGGAACAAAACTTTCTGGTTCGGTTCAAATCTCTGGTGCTAAAAACTCAGCTCTTCCAATCATCGCAGCGACTATTCTTTCTGACAAACCTGTTAAACTAACCAACTTACCCAATGTTGTAGATATTCGTACACTTTTGAAACTCGTAGGTATTTTAGGTGGAACAGTTGAACACAATGATACTGTAGCTGAAGTAAACAACGGAACGATGAATTCCACAAAAGCAGTTTATGAAATTGTCTCTCAAATGAGAGCTTCTATTTTAGTTTTAGGACCACTTCTTGCACGTTTTGGTGAATGTGAAGTAAGCTTACCTGGTGGTTGTGCTATTGGTCAACGTCCTATTGACTTGCACTTAAAAGCCATGGAAGCGATGGGTGCAACCATTGAGATAAAAGGTGGATACGTAAGAGTAGAAGCTCCAAACGGACTGCAAGGTGCAAAAATAGTCTTTGACAAAATTACTGTAGGTGGTACAGAAAACACCCTTATGGCAGCAGCCTTAGCTCATGGTACAACGACTATAGTAAATGCAGCTAAAGAGCCAGAGATTGTCCAGCTTTGTGAAATGTTGGCAGATGCAGGGGTAAAAATAACAGGTATTGGAACTTCTGAGATTATCATTGAGGGTACAGGTCAAAAACCTTTGACCTTTAAAGATGTTGAGATTATTCCAGACCGAATTGAAGCAGGTACTTACCTTTGTGCTGCAGCCATTACCAACTCGACCATTACACTTGAAAAGGTAAATGCTACACATATTGAAGCGTCTATAGATAAACTTGAAGCAATGGGTTGTACTTTTGAAATTGATGGTGCAAACATTACCATTAACGGAACAAATCGTTTAAATCCTGTCTCACTCATCACCACAGAGTACCCAGGTTTTCCAACCGATATGCAAGCACAGTTTATGGCAGTGGCTACCATGGCGATTGGTGAGTCGGTCATCGAAGAGCGTCTTTTTGAAAACCGTTTCATGCACGTAAGTGAACTTAATCGTTTGGGTGCAGACATTTGGCTAAAAGGCTCAGTTGCAGCCATTAGACCTGTGGCACAACTTCAAGGTGCAGATGTCATGGCAACCGATTTACGTGCAAGTTCAGCACTGGTTCTAGCAGCACTTGTAGCACAAGGCACAACTAATGTACGCCGAATTTACCACTTAGATAGAGGGTATGATAATTTAGAGGGAAAACTTACTGCTTTAGGTGCTAAGATTGAGCGTTTAAGCGAGTAAGTAGTCTTGTAGTATTAGAAAATATTAGTTAATTTAGAAACTACCAAGATAGAAATAGAGGTTAAAACAATAATTGCTACAGTATAAATTAGTTGAGCTTGTATGTCATTTTGGTAGTTCATTATAAATCCTTTGTTTATTTTTACTCTCTTAAATTATAAGCAAAGTTTTATTAAAATTTAATTAAATTGTTTAATATTACTTTAAGTTAAAAAATATTTTATTATATTTTAAAATTTCAAATTAACCAAAACAACGCTAAAATCCCACATGATAACAAACGAACTCAAAAACCAAGTAGATAAAATATGGGAGACCTTTTGGACAGGGGGAATCTCGAACCCTTTGACTGTTGTAGAACAGTTTACATTCCTCATCTTCATCAAAAGTCTTGACACGGCACAAACTAAAATAGACAAGAAAAAAAGACTGAACCCTGAGCTTAAAGATATTTTCCCACAAGAGAAACAACACTTGCGTTGGGAAAAGCTTAAAAACATGGACGCTGTTGAACTTTTTGAAGTCTTTCAAGTAGAGATGTTTCCGTTTATAAAAACACTCTCTTCTTCACAGTCGGCTTTTTCTACCTACATGAAAGATGCTTCTTTTCTCATTCCTACCCCTAAGCTCTTGCAAAAAGTGGTGGACATGGTTACTAAACTCAACCTTGAAGACAAAGACATAAAAGGTGACTTGTACGAGTACTTGCTTTCTAAACTGGCAACGCCATGTGGTGGAAGCCTTACAGCGTAGTGATTTTAATTATATGACCGATGAATTAGTAGAAAACTTGAAAACCATTTCAGAGTACATAGAAGACGAAACACCCACGCCCATACAGCGTTACGCCATGTTGACCCTTAATGCACAAGAGGCATTGGTCAAGGGTAAAGAGAGTCTTAAGTATGTAGAAGAGATAAAAGAGCGATGTACTATTTTGAAGTCAAAGGCTTAGAATGTCAATGCCATACAAGAGCAAGAGAAGCACATAGATGCTGTGTTAAATGGAGACAATGCACTGGATACATCATAGAAGAGCTAAAAGAAAAAGAACTCATAAGCGACGCTGAAATATATGAGCTAAAGCATGAAGTGTTTGACTATGAAAAAATACTGGATGACAAACTACGCAATACCGACGCATTTAAAGAGTTGATGCAGAAGATTTTGAAGAGTTCCAAAAAAGAGATAGCGAACAAAATATTTGACAACTTCATAGAAGCAGGGGCGTACAGTCAAAAGCAGATAGAAGTGAGTAATAAAATAAAAAACATTTTGTTTGGCAAAAAGTACTTGACGCTTGAAGCGTCGTTAAAAAAGGTCAGTGAAGAGATTGACAGTGAACTTCACCCTTTAGCAACTATTTATGATAATTTGAAAGATGATGAGCAAGAGAGAATTATTGAGCTTATAAGTCTCTTAGCTATGGTAGATAGTCGCTTAGGAAAGAGCGTCTAAGACTCCCTAACCTGCCAAGGCAACCCTTGAACCATCAACTCTTCCATAAATGGGTCAGGGTCAAACTGTTCCATGTTGTAGACTCCTTTGTTTTGCCATTTGTCTTCTAGCATAAGCTTTGCTCCTATCATGGCTGGTACTGCTGTGGTGTAGCTTACTCCTTGACTCATGACCTCTTTGTAACAGGCTTCATGGTCACTTACTTGGTAAATGTAAACTGTTTTTTCTTTTCCGTTTTTGATGCCTTTAGCATAAATTCCTATGTTTGTTTTACCTTTTGTTCTTTCGCCTAGTGATGCAGGGTCGGGTAAAAGTGTGGCTAGAAATTCCATAGGGACAATTTTTTGACCCTTGTGTTCAACTTCTTTAATGCCTAGCATTCCTACATTTTCTAAACATTTCATGTGGGTTAGGTAGCTTTGTCCAAAGGTCATAAAGAAACGAATACGCTTAAGTCCTTTGATGTGTTTAATCAACGACTCCATCTCTTCATGATAAAGTAAATAGCTCTCTTTTTTTCCTATTTCTGGGTAATCCCAAACTTGCATAATCTCCATAGGTTCTGTTTCTATCCACTTTCCTTCTTCCCAATAACGCCCTTTTGCAGAAACTTCACGCAAATTAATTTCAGGATTAAAGTTCGTGGCAAATGGGTAGCCATGGTCTCCAGCGTTACAGTCGAGTATGTCAATGGTGTGGATTTCATCAAAATAGTGTTTTTGAGCATAAGCACAAAAGACATTGGTCACCCCTGGGTCAAAGCCACTTCCTAGTAAAGCCATGATGTTTGCTTTTTTAAAAGCATCATCTCTCTCCCATTGTTCTTTGTATTCAAACTTAGCAGTGTCTGGGTGTTCGTAGTTGGCTGTGTCTAAGTAGTTTACTCCACAAGCGACACAGGCATCCATGATGGTTAAGTCTTGGTATGGTAGGGCTACGTTTATGACAATGTCAGGCGTTAACGCTTTAAAAAGCTCTACAAGCTGTGGTAGTGAATCTGCGTCTACAGTTACAGTTTTTAGCTCAACGCCTACTTTTGCTTTTACATTTTTAGCAATGGCATCACATTTACTTAGCGTACGACTCGCTAGGGTAATCTCTCCAAAGGTATTGGCATTCATAGCACACTTAAAAGCAACAACATTTCCAACACCACCAGCACCGATGATTAGGGTTTTATTTGACATTTTAACTCTTTTATTTTGGGTTTTGAAAGTATATCAAATTTTTTTTGTGTACACTTCTAGTTCAAAGTTTTAAATAAGAGAAGAAAAGGGTGATTGATGAGAGCTATAATTACACTAACCATAGTATTATTTTTACATACGTGTTTATTGAGTGCTGAAAATAATGAAAGCATTACTATGGAGATGATTAAAGCAAATACCAATCTCATTACTGAAGCTAATTTAAGTATTAGAACCAATAAAGCGTTTAATCTTTTATTGGTAGATGAGTATTATTTAGATTACGAAAGTTTACATCCTAAGTTAAAACTTGACAAAGATATTGCATTGGCTTATGTACAAAATTATACATATGGTTTATCTAATTTAAATAAAAAGCTTTTAGATGACAATCATTTTATTTTATTGGTTATTGAAAAAGCAGGTACTGGTTTAGCTTATGCCACTAGAGAACAACGTGCCAATAAAAAATTGGTTTTACAAGGGCTTAGAGCTGATGCCAAATCTTTTAAAATCATAGATAGGCGTTTAAAAGAAGATGAAGAGTTTATAAAAGAAATTTTGAAAGTTAATGGACTGGTATTAGAATATCTTGATAAAAAGTATAGAGCCAATAGGGCGTTTGTCTCTTTAGCCATTAAAAATGATAGTTTTGCTTTGGCATATGCAAGTAATATGCTTCAAAGTGATGAAGAGCTAATTAAGGAGGCAGTGGAAGAGAGTAGTTATGCTTTTGAATATGCACACCCTTATTTGAAGCAAGATAAAAAATATGTGATGGGATTACTAAAAGAAGGCTATGAGATTATTGATTATGTTGATGAAAAGTTGCAAGTAGATCAAGAAGTTTTAGATGAAGCGATTAAACATGATACTGGAGCATGGAAATATTTTGATGAAAATCTAACTCAAAATAGTGACTTTATAATAAAGAAAATAAAAGAGAACTTTTTAATTTTAATGTATGTAGATGAAAAATTTACAAAAGATAAAGAGTTAATTACTTTGGCTGTTAAAAAAAATGTTTTTAACTTGGCATATGCTGATGATAGTTTAAAGCAAGACAAAGATTTTCTTTGGGGTTTAATAGAGCAAAATAGTAAAGTTGTTGAAGCGATAGATGAGACGATATGGAAAGATAATGCATTTTTACTTAAAGTTCTGAAGCGTACAGGTTTTGGACTTCAATATGCAACAAAAGAGCAACAAAATGACATTGAACTGGTAGTTAAAGCTTTAAAATATGATGGATACTCTTTGGAGTTTGCTAATGAAAGATTTAAAAAGTCTAAAATTATGCTTCTACTCTCTTTGAATAAATATGCTTACCCTTTAATTTTTGCTGATGAGAGTTTAAAATCAGATAAAGCCTTTATTAAAGAAGCAATAAAAGAAAACAGTTATGCTTTGCTCTATGCAAGTGAAGCATTACAAGTAGATAAAGAATTAGCAAGATTAGCACTTAAGCAAAATGTAAAAGTATTGGAAGAGCTGAAAGTATTAAAAAAAGATAAGGCATTTATCTCTACCTTATTAGAAGATAATCTTGATGTTCTCCCTTATGTATCAGACAGATTAAAAAATGATTCAGATTTAATAGCATTGAGTAAAAAAGCAAATCAAGAAGAGGTAAGCATCGAGGCTTATCTGCTCTATATCTCAATTGTATTGTTAATACTTTTTTTCTATTTTAAGCTTTTCAAAAAAGAGAAAAGAAGAAACTATCTTTTAGGCTTCGTATTTTTACTTTTATTAGTGGCATTACTTTTGAGTCGATATAACGTCAATGGTGTCTACCGAATGCCTTATGTATTCGTAGATAAATCTCACAAATATGGACTAGAACCTGTTGACTGTAACTTTAGTGAAAATGAAGAAAATCTAAATGTTGAATGCTACAATGTACATGTTCCTGAAATATATAATGATGAAAATAGCAGAGTCATTACTTTTCCTTTACGAATTTTTAGAAGTTCAGAACGTTTTTCATTTAAATCACCTGTACTTCATTTGGGTGCTGGAGGACCTGGTGCAAATATGGGATTAGATTCGGCCTATGTTTTAGATTATTACTTAAAGCAGCATGATGATTTCTCTATTAATCAAGGAAGAGACCTCTTTATGATTGACCCTAGAGGAGCAGGTTTGTCGAAACCTCTTTTAAATTGTGAAACTTTTGCAAGTCATGTTTTAAGAGATATTAAAAAGAATTTAACACTAACTGAGAGTTATGCATCTATGAATATTGACTATGAAACTTGTATTAAAAAGTTAAAAAAGGAGCAAGTCAATTTTAATGGTTACAACAGTTTGGCTGTATCTAATGACATTAATTTGCTAAGAAAATTTATAGGTGTTGATAAGTTCATTCTCTTTGGCGTTTCATACTCTACCACCTATGCGATGTTTGTTGCAAAAAATTTCCCTCATATTGTTGAGAAAATGATTTTAGACAGTGCTTGTTTCCCTGATTTAAAATTAGACCATAACTATGTAACGCAATCGATGGATATGTATAATGCACTCTATGACTATAAGAAAAAAGTTGATACTAATGACTCTAAAGTAGATACTAATAGTTCTAAAAAGATGGAAAGTACTATTTGGACATTGCAAAAAAAGTTAAACGAACACCCTGTTGATTTAAACTATTTAGAACTTAAACTTAATGGAGATTATTTTATAGAATCACTTCTAAATGGTGTTTATGCAACAGATATCTTTAAAGACTTACCTAAAATAGTTGAAGAGTTAGAGTCTAATAAAACGACTACTTTTTTACCTTATTTTAAAAGTTATTTGGATTATTTAATGAATAAAGAGTATGCTGATATTAGTGTCTATACGCATTATTGTTATGAAGATAAACCTTTTATAGATTTTCAAAAAATTAGAGAAGAGAGACTTAAGTTAAAAGAGGGATACATTAGACAAAGCTCTAGTTACTTCATTTTTGGTAAAGATTTTTGTAAAGAGATGGAGATAAACTCTACAAACAAAACATTAAATGAACCTATTACAACGGAGATTCCCACACTTTTTATTCATGGAGAGTATGATTCTGTCACCCCATTACGAGATGTAAAAGTTGAGATGAAAAGATTTAAAGATGCTGAACTAAAAACATATAAAACATCTCATGCTGTTTTGGGTACAGAAGAGAGTATAGAAAAAGATGTAGCAGAGTTTGTAGGAAAAAATTTTTAAGTTTATTGCTTTAAAATTAACAAAGCATCTCTATAAATAGGCTCATCAATAAAGCCATATGTCTTATGCATAAAGCCATTTTCGCCTTTTTTAGCAGAATGCTCAAAGGCTTCTTTGATAATTTTTGCACGTTTTAGGGCTTCTTGCTCTATGCCAAAAACTTCATTGGCAATCTCAACTTGCAAAGGTCCCATACAGGCTTTTGTGGTGAAGCCCATTTTCTTCTCTAGTTCACACCATGCTTTAAAGCTTTTGGTATCTTTGTACTCTTGGAACATAAATGAAATTGGGTTTAGCCCAGCTGTTCGGGCATCAACTAAAAATTTTGAAAGTATGTAGTGTATGGTTGGGTTATCATGTTGTACTAATGATTGAGGAAGCCCTAAAGAAGTTAGCAAATCTAAAATGCCTATGTTGGCTGTGGTAAATCTCTCTATACCTCCAAAAGTAGCTAAGTTGGCAAAGGCTGCTTTGGTCTCTAGTGAGATATGTATATCAATTTCACTTTTAAGTAATATACCAATTTTTTCAATTTCATCACGAGTTTTAATTTTTGCTACACGCACAGCATCAAAAGAGAAGCTATTTAGAAACTCAATTTCTTCTCGTCCTCCTTCTTCTAAAGGATTGGTACGGACAATTATAAAACTGTTAGATGCTTCTAAATGAGAAAGAAAAAGAGCAATGTTCTGTAAAGCCTCTTTTTTTCGGCTAGGAGCAATGGCATCTTCTAGGTTTAGGGTTACCATGTCACAAGCTAGGTTATCAATGTTGTTTAGATGTTTGAGATTTAGAGGATTTAGCATCATGTTTGAGCGAAAGGTTTTTCCCTGATGAGGCTCTTTTTTAGCTGTACCTAAATGTTTAAGTCGTTCATCTATAGAGAGGTTTTTAATGAATTCTAGGTCTTTAAATATCATATTTTATGCTACTTTCACTTTTTTAAAATATAATATCCAAAATATAAGGATTTAAATGAATAAAATAATATCAGCATCACTCATATTGGCATTACCTTTTCTACTTGTAGCAAAAAAGCCAAAAGTTTACGAAACAGCTGTGTTGGAGTGTCCAGCATTTAATAACATGAAACGTACACAAAATACCAATAATATACAACTAGAAGTTGGTAAAAAATATAGAGTTTTACAAAGAAATAAAGGATTGGTTTTAACGTTAATAGAGGGGGAAAGAATTGCTCAACGTTGGGTAAAAGAGGTCTGTTTATCTGATGGAAAAAAGAAAGAAATTGTAAAAGAAACAGTTAAAGAAGTGCCTAAAAAAGTTTCTACTTTTGCTGAACGTTTAGCTCAGAATAATAAAGCACCCAGTAAAAGTAGTTCTAAATCGACTTCAAAACAAAATCTTTTGGCTATTTCATGGCAAAATGCTTTTTGTCAAACACATCAGTATAAAAAAGAGTGTAAATCTATGAATGCTAAATCATTTGGTGCTTTTGAATTTGTGCTTCATGGACTTTGGCCACAACCTCGTAACAATGCTTACTGTAATGTGAGTAAAAAACAAGTTGGTATGGACAAAAACAAACAATGGAATAGACTTGATAAATTAGATTTAAATTCATCGACACGTACAAGACTTTCAAGACTTATGCCTGGATATAGTTCTAACTTACACAAACATGAGTGGGTAAAGCATGGAACGTGTTATGGCACATCTGCTAATGACTATTATGATGATGCAATGAATTTACTAACACAGGTAAATGACTCAAAAGTACAGCAGTATTTTAAACAAAATATTGGACGAACCGTAAGATTGGACGATATTCGTAAAGTTTTTGACAAAGAGTTTGGAGAGGGTGCAGGTAAGCATGTAACCATGAATTGTAGAAAAGGGTTAGTAACAGAACTTTGGTTACATTTGGGCAATGGAAGTAGTGAGTTAAAAGAGTTATTTAAAGGTGGAGAGCGACCTCGAAGCCGATGTCAAAAAGGTCGTGTGGATGCTGTAGGGTTTTAAAGCAAAATAAAGCTTTACAAGCTAAGATAAACCCATGAATGAAACTAAGAAGTTAAATGAATTAAAAGTAAGCAATCCCTATCTTGAGTTAGATGAAGAGTTTTATGAGAGAGTTAAGCCTGACCCTTTGAGTAAACCTCATCTTATTCATGTAAACAAAACTGTTGCCACAACGCTTGGCATAGATGAAGATGAATTAAAAAGTGAAGATTTTGTTAAGCTTTTAAATGGTGACTATGAGCTAAAAGGCTCAGACCCCTTTGCCATGTGTTATGCAGGACATCAGTTTGGTCATTTTGTACCACGTTTGGGTGATGGTAGAGCCATTAACATCGGAACTATTGACAAGTATCAACTGCAACTAAAAGGTGCTGGTCTTACAGAGTATTCACGTATGGGTGATGGACGTGCAGTTCTACGTTCAAGCATACGTGAGTACCTCATAAGTGAAGCTATGACCAATTTACGTATTCCTACAACTTTGTGTTTAGGAATCATTGGTTCAGAACATCCTGTACAACGTGAGCGAACAGAGAGTGGTTCTGTTGTTTGTCGTGTGAGTACTACTTGGGTTCGTTTTGGTACATTTGAATATTTTGCTGCTCATGGTGAGTTTGAGAAGCTTAAAGCCTTGGCTGACTATGTGATTGATGAGAGTTTCCCACACATCAAAGGCAAACCAGACCCTTATAAACTGTTATTTAATGAAGTGATGGTCATAACCTGTAGACTTATGGCACAATGGCAATCAGTAGGCTTTAACCATGGCGTGATGAATACAGACAACATGTCCATTGGTGGGCTTACGCTTGACTATGGTCCTTTTGCTTTTCTTGATGACTATAGAGCTGGAAATGTTTGTAACCATACTGATGTTGAGGGACGCTACGCTTACGAGAACCAACCAGCCGTTGCCAAATGGAACTTACAAGCACTCATGAAAGCCCTTAGCCCATTAACCCCTATTGAGGGAATGGAAAAACTTTTAGATTTATATGACCGAGTTTATGTACGTTATACGCACTATTATATGTGTAAAAAGCTGGGGCTTGAAGGTACGGTTGAGGGTGATCCTGAATTAATAGACAGCATGTACGATATGTTAGAAACGTTACAAGTAGACTATACGCTATTTTTGAGAACACTTAGTCACTATGAGCATAAAGGTGATAGAACTGCGTTGTTAAGTACAGGGCTTTACCATGAACCTATGAATAGATGGCTTGATGTTTATGATGAGCGTATACAATACATCGACAAAACAGAACGTAAAAAACAGATGCTTAATGTTAATCCAAAATATGTTTTAAAAAATTATATGTTACAAGAAGCCATTGATGCAGCCCAAAAAGGAGATTTTTCAGTTGTAGATGAGTTGTTTAAAATTGCTAAAGAACCGTTTGAAGAGCATCCAGAGTTTGAGAGATGGGCTAAAGCTACACCAGCTGAATTTAAAAATCAAAAACTCTCTTGTTCATCATAAGAGAAATCACAAGGAATAAAAATGTTAATAGAGAACATAGACCGAAGTTCAATTGAAAAAGTAGTACGTAGATTTTATGCTAAAGTATTAGAAGATGAGGTATTAGCACCTTTTTTCATTAACGCTTTAGGTGATGACATGAAAAATGATAAGTGGTATGAACATCTTATTACTTTAGATAACTTTTGGTTAGGTCTTATGTTAGAAGAGGGAAAATATATGGGTGACCCTCTGTTGCCCCATGTCTTTTTAGCAGGACTAACACCAGAGACATTTGAGCAATGGTTAAAAATATTTAGAGAAACGCTTGAAGAGATTTATACTCCTTCTAATGTTAGAAATTTTTATGGAAAAGCAAAAGCCCTCTCTACAAGGTTCATAAAAGATTTAGATTTAGAAGATGAGGATGACGACGATTATTAAGAGGTAGATTCAATAGACTTGAATCTACCTTTGCATCTCTATTGGTTCGTAGCCACTTTATAAGTTGGGTCATCTTCTTCGTAAGTACAAAATGGTCCAGCAATGGTAAGTACTTTTTTACAATCTTGGGACAAATGTCTAAGGGTAAGTTTCTTACCAGCTTGTTTGTATTTTTCTGTGAGTCCATCAATCGCTTCAACGCCTGAACTGTCCATTACTCTTGCATCTTTAAAGTCAATAATCACTTCATCTGGGTCATTTTCTACATCAAACTGTTCATTAAAAGAGGTCACTGAACCAAAGAAAAGAGGACCTTCGAGTTCATAGATTTTTTTGCCATCTTTATCGGTTTTGGTTCTTGCTAAGATTTTTGCATGTTCCCAAGCAAATACCAATGCAGAGATGATAATACCTGCAATAACAGCCACAGCTAAGTCTTCAAGAACGGTGATGATGGTAACTACAATAAGCACAAAGGCATCAGCTCTTGGCATGTGCTTTAATCGTCTCATTGATGAAAACTCAAACGTACCAATACTCACCATAAACATGATTCCTACTAAGACAGCCACAGGAATGGCTGCAATAACATTCGAAAAACTTACCACTAAAATGATGAGTAGTACAGCAGCTGTAAAAGAAGACAAACGCCCAAGTCCACCAGAAGTGAAGTTAATGACCGATTGCCCTATCATAGCACATCCAGCCATACCTCCAAAGAGTCCAGAGGTGGTGTTACCAAGACCTAGTGCTACACACTCTTTGTTTCCTGAACCTCTTTCACCACCCATTTCATCAAGTACTGAAAGCGTAAGTAAAGACTCAATAAGCCCCACAAGTGCGACAATGAACGCCACAGGTAAGATAATACTCATGGCATTCCAAGAAAAGAGTTCAGAAAGTGGCATGACAAAAGTAGGCATGGAGACATTTGAGAGGTCGGCTAGGTCTCCGACTACTTTGGTTGAGATATTTCCAAAATAAACCACAAGGGTGATAACCACAATCGCCACAAGTCCAGCTGGGACAGCTTTGGATACTTTAGGTAAAAACTGCATGGTTGCCATGGTAATGGCGATGATAATATACATGATATAATTTTCGCTGAAACTGGCTTTGACAATCTCTATCCATGAGTCATATTGTTCAATATTTGTAGGGGCTAAAAAGGTCAGTTGTGCCATGGCAATGACAATGGCTAGACCATTTACAAAACCAAAAAGAGCAGGTTGAGGAACAAGACGGATAAATTTTCCCATTTTCATCACCCCAATGGCAACTTGTATGAGACCTGCAATTATGGAAGTGAGTAAAATATAATGCAGTACCATCATAGAGAGTGCTTGGGCATCTAAGTCGGGGTACATATTTTTAACAGAGAGACCAAGACCAATAAAAACAACAGCCACTGAACCAGTAGCCCCTGAAATCATTCCAGGTTTACCTCCTAAAATAGCTGTAATAAGCCCGATAATAAAAGCTCCATAAAGTCCAACCACAGGAGAGACTCCGGCAATAAATGAAAATGCAATGGCTTCAGGAACGAGTGCCACTGCCACCAATGCTCCTGAGAGAACATCATTTTTGATGTTTTGAGTAGAGTAATTTTGTAAATTAATCAATAAGAATTCCTTTTGAAATATTGGGCGAATTCTAGCATTTAACCCATTACATTCTCATTGACATCAAAATAAGCCAAAGTTGAATCAAAGTCATTGCATATTTTGAGTCTAAAGGCTTCATCTTCTTTTTCATGAATACTATTGAGCAGTTCAATGGCTTGTTTTTCTGTTAACTTTAGCTTAGAAAATAGACCAAATAAGAGAACATCTTTGTGGTGTTTACCCATCTCTTTTCCAATAATACTTACATAGAATATTTTCTCTTTTAAATTGATGTTATGAATTCTAATAATAGAGTGTTCAAGTAAGAGTAAAGTGTACTCTTTTGTTTGTAGGAGTGAGCCTTTACGTTCACCATTTTTGTATTTGGCTCTAAAGGTGTAATTTGAAATCTTAAAGGGAATCTCTTGAAAAGAGTTATTACTCTGTTTTGAGTTAAAGGTATAATGATACCAATCGCCATCTAAAGGATAATGTTCTTTTATAAATGCATCAATTGATATGGCATCTTTCTCAACTTCTTTTACTTCATAGTTGAGTAGCTCAATGCTGTTTGCACTTTTGGTCACATGGTTGTCTGTTTGTTCATTTTTTCTTTTGTAGATGGCGAAGTTTTTATTATCAACAATAAGAATTTTAGAGTAGATAGAGCGTGAATGACTACTAAGTTTAACCTTAATGCCATTTTGTTCTAAACAACGTAGTTGTTCAATGATATCTTGGGTAATAAGCGTAATATCTTCAACAATAAATAGATAAGAGAGTGATAGTTTTCCTTTCCTTACTAAAGTGAGTTGCATATCCATAATGGAGTTTTTTGTATTAAGAAGTGTTAATCCATCTGTATTGAGTAGATAGAGAATTGTTGCTCTCTCTTTTTTCTCTTTACACATATGTTCTAGTGCAAAAAGTATAGATTGTCGTTTATGGTTAATGGGGTAGTCACCATGCGTTAAGGACTGTTCTAGTAGCCTTATGTAACTTTTGTACTCTTGTATGATGATATCAAAATATAAATCATCTTTAAAATGGTTGTTAATAGCGTAGTGGTTAGTATCACGATTGAGGTCACGAATTTTTTCTGAGAAGTTTTCCAAAAAATAATCACGTTCGATTGCACAACCATGACTAAAGTCATCAGCTATCATAAGGTTAGAGTAGTTAAGTTTATGGGCAAAACGAGACTCTTCTTGTGCTGTTATTTTTTTAGAGGTTAAGAGAGTTAAAAATGCTTTAGGTTCTCTACTTACAGCATCAACAGCCTGTGCGACACCAAAAATTTTTATTTTATTTTTGTAAAAATCAACATTATTTTTGAAAATAAAATTCATGTAATCAAACTCATTTTTAACTTTTATGTAACACATATTACTATGAATAGTAATCTCGCCGTGATAGCTAGTCCAGTCAGTATACGTGGGAGATTTTAAGCAAATAATAGTATCGTTTTCAGTATTAGGATAGTAAATTTCAAAATAACTAAGCTTCTTTTCCATGGTTGAAAAAAAGTAAATGTATTTCATTTGATTGGGAATGTCAAGGTTTTTCTTTTCAGATAAGTAAAGATCAACTCTTTTTATAAACATCTCTAAAGACCATTTTTCAAAAGCTATTTTAGGGAGTAGCAGTTGACCATTGAGTTTATATTCGTTAATTTTAAAATGTGACAGGTAAAAGCCATTTGGTTTTTTAGTTTTCCCTTCTAACCAATTCTCTATAGTTTTTTTACGACTGTTATATTTTTGTATTGAATTTTTATCTGAAAAGTATTTAGTGAGCATATCTTTGTCATAATTAAATAATTTTTCATATAAATAAACAATCTTATCGGTAAAATCTACCCACTCTGTATGATTTTTTTCATTTTTCACAATATCCCTTTCTACTGAAATAATTCAAAATTCTATAAATTTCTTTAAATTTCTTAAATTAATTTAAATTATAGAGAAATTTCATTAACAGATGATGTATCAAATGTGAAATTACTATTTTACTAAGAAAAGTGGCTTAAATAGATTACAACTATATTTGACTATAGTTTTTTAAAACAGAAGGAATTGAGATGAAAAGATTATTAATTATACCAATTATATTAGCACTTATTGTTTTTTCTTTTTATTATGAAGATGTTGATGATATGCACACTGCTAAGAAAGTTAAGGTAAGTCAAAACACATTGAGAGAAGAAGAGATAATTGAAATATATAATAGTAAGGTCGAACTAAATAGTAGTTATGAGTTAAATGAGAGTATTGATGATAAGTTTTCTGTAGAAATTATAGGTACTTTAAATACGATGAAAAAAACCATAGTGACATTAAAAGCTAAAGTTAAAAATGCTCAAGAAGTGGAGAAATGTAATTATTTTTGGTATAAAGATAAGCATCTGTTAAGCGTAGGTCAAACACTAGAAGAGTCTTTTGAGCAAGGTGAGTATACTATTACTGTAGTTGTTAAAGATGTTGATGGTAATGAGACTAACAACAGCGTAATACTAAGAGCTTATAATTATGAAAGTATTACAAAACTACATTATGATGCTTATTATGGAAACTTACTCTACACTGAAAGAATGATTCGTAATCATAATGGACAATATGTTCTTTATGATAATGGAATTTATTCCAAAGAAATTATGAGATATGAAGATGAGCTACTGCGTGAGCGTACCGTTGAATATGTTGATACACCTGAAGAGTATAGAAGAGTTGTTTTTTCTTATGATGAAAAAGGAAACCGTGTGTTTTCTCAGACATTTAATCGTGAGGGGGTATCTGTTAATTATGTTGTAAATATTTATGATGAAAATTCAAGTTTAATTGATATAAAATTTGGAACAAGCCCTGATGATATTGAAGAAGATGATACATCATATGAAGAGCTCAATTCTGAAGATGAGATTTATGAGACCATTGTCTATGAAGAGCTAGAGTCACCAAAAGATATTGTTAAAAAGAATGATAATGGACAAATAGTTTATGAAGAGTATGTCTATGGAGATACAAAAGAGACCAATAGAATGACATACAATGAAGAGAATAAATTAATTAAGTCTGTAAGAACAGTTAGCTCGTCATATGATACAAGTCATACTATATTAGAGTATGATGATGAAGGTAACCCTATAAAAACTGAAAAAAAGTATGAACTAAAAGGTCATAGTTCTTGTCACTATAGTTCAGCAAATACCTATACAGATAGAGGGTTACTAAAGAGTAGAGTTTCCACTTTATTGGGAGGTTCATGCCCTTATATTGATGAGATAGAGAGAAGATATACTTATGATGATGAGGACAATCTTATTAAGGTTAAAGTGATTACGGAAAATGAAGAAGCTTCAGAAGCCCATAGTACTTTAGAGGTTCTAAAAGAGTATTTAAATGAAATTGATATTTATTAGCCTAGTTAGCTATAATAAATCTAAATTAATAGAGGTCATAAGATGGAAAAAATAGAAAAATATACTATAGAATATGAAAAGCCAAAAGTAACACTTTTACAGCATTCGGGTTTGGGCGTAGCTGAAATAGCAGCACGAACTTGTTATGACAGTTTTGAAAACTCTGAAAATGATTGTGTTAAAAATGCAATGAGTACATTAGATACAGATGCGATTAATAACATAGAAGATTCAGAATTACTCTCTAATTTAGCTTGGGTACATCATCATCACTCCATCATAGAACATGCAACGCTCTCTTTTTTAGTGGAAGGGACTTCACGAGGGGTTTTACAAGAACATGCACGACATAGACTTCAAGCTATTTCAGTAAGAAGTACACGATATACCATGTCATCAGTCATTAATGCTTTTGTGGCTTCAGTTACGCTTGGAGTGCAGAGTGAAGCCTCTTTTACTTTTTTCTTAGAAAAACTTTTGGCTTTAAATCTTTTTGTTATTGTTGACCCAGCATACTTGGCCATTGAAATTCGTGCTATTTACGATAAGTTTGTCTTTCAATACCAAAGAGACCCCGACTTTTTAGTAGGTGCTGTTGCCAAGTCCTCTTTGCCGTTTGTTCAAGAGCTCCAAGGTGATGCCCAAAGGCTTTTTGAAGCCTTAGAAAATGGAAAGAAAAAAAGAAATGTAGGGGATGGATTTAAACACATTGTCTCAGACAATTGGAAAGTAGATATGGTGGTTACTTTCAACATTCGTTCACTAAAAAACTACTTTGACCTTCGTGATTCTGGTGCTGCATGGTTTCAGATTCAATGGTTAGCTCAAGAGATGAAAAAAGTAACGCCTCTTAAATATTTGAAATTAATTTCAAAGAGTCATAAATAAAGGTTCTCTAAATGCATAGGATTCTACAGCTATTGTTGTTGACAAGTTTTTTCTTAGTTGCTAATAACATTACGCATAAAGAGCGTAAAGAGATGGTCAAAAAAATTCAAGAATATCCTTATTTATTCGCTTATGTTGAAAAGAAATATAAAGATGATGAAGCTTTGGTACGTTTAGCCATTAAACAAAATGGTCGTATTTTAGAGTATGCCTCTAAAAGATTACAAGACCACACAGAACTTGTAGATGAAGCTGTACGAAGTAATGGAGGAGCATTGGCGTATGCCTCTAAACGTTTAAAAGATGATGAAGATATTGTAAGTATTGCTATTGATTCCTATGGAACTTACTTACAATATGCCTCAAAACGTCTACAAGACGATGATGAGATTGTCATGGATGCCTTGCGTTCAAACGGAGCAAATTTACAATATGCTAGTAAACGCCTACAAAATGACAAATGGTATGTGAATCTTGCCATTAAAAATAACTCCTCTGCTTTAGAATACGCAAGTAAAGTACTAAGAAATGACAGAGACTTAGTTTTAAATTCTGTGCGTACTTATAGTAGTAATTTATCTTATGCTTCAACTGCTTTGCAAGATGACAAAGGCATAGTACTAGAAGCTGTTAAACAAGATGGAAGAGCATTACGTTATGCTAGTAAACGTCTCAAAAATGATAAAGAGGTGGTAACTTTGGCACTCAAAAGCAATGTAGCCAATTTAGTGTATGCCAGTAGCTCATTGCAAAAAGTGTTGGGTTTAAAAAAAGAAAAAGTTCAAATAGACTTCAATAAGGAAATAGAAGACCTAAGCTCTGTACCTTTAGGCATACAAAGTTCTTTGGCTTTAAAAAGTGTAACAATTATGCACGATAAAAAGATACTTGGTAAGTATGTAGTCACTAAAGGTGAGCCTGTAGACTACCACCTCTCTTTAAATTTAAATCATGGAGTAGGTGAACACAATGGTACAGTTGAGATTTTATTAGAGACCTTAAAAGGTAAAAAACAGGTCATTAAAAAGCATTATGCAAAAGCGAAAGGAGTTAAAAGGTTATCTGAAAAATACAGTTGTAGAGATGAAGCATTAAGTAGTTTTACCGAACAAAAATATAAACGCCACATCTTAAAACTGAGAATAAAAGATGAGGTAGCCTACGGTGCATTTATGGTGATGCATCCCATGTTAAGCCAAGAAGAGGCAAAGCCTTTAGCGTTAAAAGCTGATTATATTGAGCATGTCGTTGGAAAAATTGGTCAAAAAGTTGTTTTTGACTTTCATAGCTCTGCTAGGTTAAGATCTGACCCTTTTTTTAGATTTACTTTTAATGCACCTAAGAAGTCGGGTATTTTAGAGATGATTGTTACAGATAACAGAGGAAAGAAAAGAAGTTTTTATAAGGCTTATGAGATTTAAGATAAAGGAGAATCAAAATGTTAGAAAAAAAAGAGTTTTACCCAAAATTGTTGGTATTTTTACAGTTCACCCTTATAGGACTTATTATGCTTTTGTCAAAAGGTTTTTTTAGCTCTTGGCTGAGTCTGCTAATTTTTCTACTTGGAGCAGGGCTAGGCATTTGGGCATTGTTACATAACAAAGTAGGGAATTTTAACATACAACCTAAGATGAAAGAAGGAGCTGTGTTGGTGACTTCAGGTATTTATGGTTTTGTTCGTCACCCTATGTATTTGTCGGTTATTGTTATGAGTCTTGCATTTGTTTTAAGTTCAGTCACATTGTTACAAAGTTTTCTTTTTTTTGCTCTTGTGTTTGTCCTATTTTTAAAAGCTAAGAGAGAAGAGTCACTTTGGATGAAAGAGAGTGAGGAGTATGCGAAATATAGAGCTAATACTAAGCTTTTTTTGCCTTTTTTGTTGTAGGAAAAAATTTTATTTTTGACGAATATGCTATAATTGAAAAATATTAAAAGGTTCAAAAATGATAATCTACATACACGGTTTTGGAAGTTCAGGCAGAGGTGGAAAGTCTTTACAGTTTAAAGAGTATTTCAAAGTTCAAAACATAGCGTTCATTGCACCTTCTCTTTCTTATGTTCCTGAGTTAGCCATTGACACGCTTGAACAGCTCATTGAGTCTTATGATGAAGAGGTTACGCTTATTGGCTCTTCTTTGGGTGGGTTTTACTCTATTTATTTGGCTGAGAAGTATGGGCTAAAAGCTGTGCTTATTAACCCTGCTGTTGACTCTTCTAAGACATTACGGCGTGTACTTTCTGTTGGGAGTACTGCAAAGAACTATTATGACAATACACGGTTTGATTGGACAGTTGAACATGTAGATATGTTGTTGAGCTATAGAGTGAAAGAAGCCAAAAGTGGGAAGTACTTTTTACTTTTACAAACAGGTGATGATGTTTTGGACTACAAAGAGGCATTAGCTAAACTACCTTCAGCTCGGAGTATCGTTGAAGAGGGTGGGACACATCCTTTTGAGGGGATTGAACGACATTTTGAATCTGTGAAAGAATTTTTGTTAAATGCTAAATGAAAAAAGGTTACAACGTATAGAAGAAGCTTTAAAACGTAAACAACCTAGTTTACAACTCTTTTTGGACAATGTGCATAGTTCTCAAAATATCTCAGCAATCATTCGTTCTTGTGATGGAGTAGGTATTTTGAATTTTTACTATAGTAATAAAGAAGATTTAGATGTAAAAATACATAAAACTATTACTCAAGGTTCTCATCATTGGTTAAAAAGAGAACGCATTGAGTATGTGCAAAAAGTTGATTTTTTAAAAGCCAAACAAAAAGAGGGATTCCAAGTTGTGGTGACACATCTTAGCCAACAGTCTATCTCTTACCGAAAAGTAGACTACACACAAAAGACAATGTTTGTAATGGGAAATGAACATGAAGGTATTTCGAAAGAGGTGTTAGATTTGGCTGATGAGGTGGTTGTGATTCCTATGCAAGGCATGGCTCAAAGTTTAAATGTTTCAGTAGCTACAGCGTTGCTTTTGTATGAAGCAGAAAGACAATTAGACGCATCAGGACGTTACGATGCACCTCAACTCTCTTTAGCAAGAATAGAAGAACTTAAGTTTGAATGGGTTCATAGAGATTTAATTGAGCGTCGCTCGAAGGGTACAATATTTACTGGGAAAATAAAAAGAAGGAGAAGAGAATGAAGCTAAAAACGATGATGCTCATGAGTACAATAATTTTAATCTTAACAGCATGTACAGAGAAACCAAAAGATAAGTTTTACATTATGCAAGAGGGTAAGTATTTTGTTGGGGATGAGATAAGTATTAAAAAAGAACCTTTTATGCTTGTCTCTAGCCAAAAAGGTTACTCTGTTGTGATTGCCAAAGAACCCATTTATAATTTAGCTGACCATAAAGAGATTGTTAAACTCAATGGTACAGAAGGTGCTTGGTATCCTGGTGAACTTCCTTTTTATCAGCCTTCAGAACTTCTTTCAGATGAACGTGCTTGTGATGTCTATTTTGGTTACCAAGGAGAAGGGTGTCAAGTTTTTGTAAAAGAGAAAACACGCTTAGGATTTAGACGGCATTATGCTTATACTTTTGCTGAGTATATGATTATGGAGAAAAAGATGAAGATTACTAAGATTGGAAACAAAAAAGTAGAAGATTTAGCTTCGGGTAAGTACTACTTATATTTTTTTAGCTCAGAAGATAAAATGGGTGAAGTTGCCAGAGCACAGCGTGTGACACGCATGAGAGTCAATTTAAATTAACTCTCTATGCAGTAACAGTACACAGCTCTTTAAGGGTATGTACTGAGATGATTTTTAATTTAATATCTCGACCCATCACTCTTTCACAAGACTTAATGGCTTTTTGAAAAATAGCAACATCTCTTTTGGTACAAACCAATACATCAGCTCCAGCGTCTAGGGCATCTAAAAGCATCACCCCTGCTTTGGTATGAGCCATTTCAAAATGTGTCTCCATAAGTGTTTGACCAGCCAATTTATCTGATTTTTCAAACGCTACATAAGAGGCTGCATTGTTTTCTATGAGTTCTTGAATCCCCTCAACATTTTTGTTTAGTCCTGTGTAGAGTGCAACATTGGCATTTTCTAAGGTTTCACGGTCTATGCTGTGGTCTGCTTTACCACAAGTAAACTTGTCAAAACAGTTGGCTGTATCTTTAAGTGTTAGCATCGCTTTTAAATTCTCTATGCTTTGGGTATGGTCTTCTCCATTTAAAAGATTGTTCTCATATTCACAACAGCGAATTCCATTATATTCATCTGAAATTGCTTCTAAAATAGCCTCTTTGTTCTCGTTCCCATCAGCTATCATTTTATGGGCTAAAACTAAAATGGCATCACCAATAAATTGACGGTTATAGTTGGTGGTCTCAGAAGCATAATGAACAGCATAAAGCGATTCATAATAGACTTTGTCTTCAGCTGATGCATAAGGGGCTAAAAGCTCAAAACTTTGCATAAAGTCATCATCATTTAAGATGAGTCCATTGTTAGAACGGTAGCTCAAAGCAGGGTCAATTTGTAGCTCAGTTCCTAAAGTATTTACAACATACTCAACGGTGATATTAGCCGTTGTTACTTTGTTATTGACTTTTAAGAGAACATTTTTGTTAGGAAATGAAAAGTCAGGGTTTTTTGCTTTGATTTGGTTTAAAACATCAAGAAGTCTAGCCCCTTTGTCAATGCTAATGTCAAAGTTTTTGTAGTATGGTAAATAGTCTGTGATGGCGTTAAAGAAAAAAGCTCTAACTTGTAAGTTTATTATATTTTTAAATGGCATGGCTCAATCCTAATTTATATTGTTATTATTTAAACATATTTAGGCTAAAAAAAGAAGTGATAGAGAAAAATAATCTTTATAAACTTTTTTTATTCACTTTGGGTAGCAATAACCGTCTTCAAATAACTGTTCTCATTTAAATACAAATGAAGCTTTTTAACTAAGGCTTCTTTTTGCTTAGCCTCTATGAGTTTTGAGCTTTGAAGTTGAAGTTGAAGCTTTTTGTTTAGAGCTTTGGTGTCATAGTCTATCTCACGCAGTACGTCTAAAGTATTTTCAGCCTCAACAAGCTTAGAAAATGCATACGCTCCCACCTCATCAAAGGTTACGGTAACTTCGGTTGGGTGGGTAAAAAGGTTGTGTTTCATGCCTAAGACCTCTTGGTAAGCTCCTGTTAGAAAAAAGGCTAAGAAGTACTCTTCTTTATTGACATCTACATCATGTAAGTACAAGGGGGCATTGTCATCAAAAGGAATCTCTCCATCAGAATCACAAGTGATGTCCCAAAGCGTAGCAGGGTTAGTAGCCTTGTGGTTTAGTTTGTCTATGGGCATAAGAGGAAAATGTTGTTGTAGTCCCCAAAAGTCAGCCAAGGACTGAAAAGCAGAAAAGTTAACCAAGTAACGCTCTTGAATTTTGTTTTGTAGTTTCAGTAGCTCTTGTGAACCATCACTAAGTAGTACAATAGACTTTTTGATGATGAGGTGTACGAGTATCTCAACATTGGAACGGTCTTCTAAGTCCACATAGCCTAAGTCAAAAAGGGTTAATATGCTCTCCATATGGTCTAAAGCATCATGTAGGTACTCTCTGGCGTTGTTACGGTTTAGGTCTTTCCACAAAGCATTAAGTTCTTCTATGATGGGGGGATTGGTCTTCTTTAGGCGTAAAGATTTTTCGTTGTAGTCTTGTGAAAAGAGTTCTAATACAGGGGCAATAAGCACAGCGTGAGAAGCAGCAATGAAGCGACCCGATTCGGTAAAAATGTCTGGCTCATTAATACCTTTGTTTTTAGCAATCTCTTTAATTGAAAAAACCACATCATTGGCAAACTCAGTAAGCGTATAGTTAATCTCTTTTTTATGCTCATACTGTCCATACTCTACAGCCAAACCACCTCCAATGTTAATAGCCCCCAAGGCATAAGCCCCACGATTTTTTAAATCAGCATAAATATTTCCAGCTTCACGTAGGGCTTTTTTTAAAGGGTTAATCTCTGACATTTGTGAACCAATATGAAAATGCACCATCCACAATGACCCTAGCAGTTGATATTTGTCCATAAGGTCATAGGCTTCAAGTAGTTCAGTAGAGGTAAGCCCAAACTTAGAAGAGTAACCCCCACTCTTTGCCCAAATACCAATGCCTGAACTATGCAGTCGTATGCGTACCCCAATTTTAGGCATGACAGCTTTTGGCTCTTCTTGATGCAGTTCAATAATGGTTTCAAGCTCTCCTAAACCTTCAATGGTAATGGTAATGTTATGCCCTATAGATGCTGCAATAAAACAAAGTGATATCATCTCTTTGTCTTTAAAGCCGTTTACGGTGATGGGTGCACCTAAGGGCGTGTGGGTCATGGCAATGATGAGTTCAGCTTTACTACCAGCTTCTAGCCCATAGTTATAGGGTTTTGAAACCTCCATGAGAGCTGTTACAAAGTTGTGGTATTGGTTGACCTTTAAGGGAAAAACAGCTTGAAATTTTCCTTGGTAGTTAAACTCTTCTCTAGCACGGTTAAACGCAGTATAAAGTGTAGAGATTTGTTTTTCGATGAGGTGAGGAAAACGTAATAGTAGAGGTCCGGTATGTCCTTGTTCTCTTAGTGCTTTGATGATTTCTAGTAATGAGGGTTGGGTAGCATGGTTAAGATTGACGGTGTTTTTTTTAATGATGAAGTTTTCATCTGCCCATATATTAATGCCGTAGTTACTTTGCATAATACCTCCTCTTTTTTAAGAGGAGTATTATAGCTAGTATAGATGAATTTTTTTAAAGATTAGATTAGAAAAAACGATTTATAGTTTTGGTGTTCCAAAGTTTTGTGTCCAATAGTAGGTGTAGGTTGAAGCACTGTTTTTACTCATTGCCATACCTACTTCTCTATATTTAGGATTCATAATATTGGCACAATGTCCAGCACTTTTCATAAGTTGTGCCACAACTTTTTTAGCTGTACTTGAATTTGTCCCAGAGGCGATGTTCTCTCCGATTAAACTGTATTGGTAACCATAAGCTTCTATACGTTCTTTAGCAGTACTTTTTTTACCAAGTTGTACACCTGTTATGTCCGTTGCTTCTCCTGAACCACTATGTGAAAAGGTATTAGTTGTGGCTAAGTCATAACTATGTTCATAGGCTGCTTGGTAGAGTTTATCGTTCCAAGTTAATGCTACAGCTTCATAGAAAATACCCTCTGAACCACAATCTTGGGGCATACTTCTAGCTTTGTTGATTTCAAGAAGATATTCATTTTTTAGTTCAGTAGAGATGGTAGCTGTACTTGTATTTACAACCGTATTAGAGGAGTTGTCAAGGTTTTCTTTTTCACTTTCAGCATTACAACCATGGAGTAAAATGCCAATGCTTAAGAGTAAACTGTTGATATAAATTTTATTTTTTTTTCGCATAAATTTCTCCTTACTTTTAAAAGTAGTATTTCAATAATATCATAATATATTCAAAAAAACTAAATTACAGTATAATTTTAGAACTATTAAGATAATTAGGAAAATAGATGAAAAATATCATTGCCATTGACTTGGGCTCAAATAGCTTACGTGTGTTAAAGCTGAATTGTGCAACAAAAGAGCGTTTAGGGGAGTTTCATAAAACAGTTAAAACAGCTGATGGTTTGGCTAAGACAGGTGAGATAAATAGTGATGCTTTAAACAGAGTTATCATGGCAATAAATGAAGCAAAAGAGGCTTTAGACTTTTCTGATGCTAGGATAAAGGCTGTCACTACAGAAGCCATTCGTCAAGCCTCTAATGGCTTAAAGGTGCTCATAAGTATCAAAGAGCAAACAGGGGTCTCTTTTGAGGTAATTGATGGAGATACAGAAGCTAAGTATGCCTTACGTGCTGTACAAAATAGATTAGCAATTTTAGGTAAAACACCAAAAAGCTTTATGATGGTTGACATTGGTGGGGGGTCTACTGAAATGCTTTTTTACTATGGGCAGAAGCAATATTTTTCTAAAAGCTTTAAAGTGGGCATTGTAACGGTGACGCAACAACATAAAAATTTAGATGAAATAGCCAAAGCCATTCCCTCTTTAATGAAAGAGATGAGAAGTTATTATGATGAAGTAGTTAATACTCATGGAGAAGTTGAGCTCTTTATTGCCACAGCTGGAACACCTACGACCATTGCTGCGATGAAGCATGGTATGGATTATGCTACTTATGACTCAGCAAAAATTCATGGAACTGTGCTTAGTAGAAAAGATTTAGCTGATAACTTAACAGCACTTATAGAGATGAGTAAAGAGGAAAAAATAAAAGCTGTAGGGGTGGGTCGTGATGATTTGATTGCTTCTGGAGTGTTAATTTATGATGAGCTTTATAATATTTCTTCCTTTAAAAGCTCAATGGTCATTGACGATGGTATTCGTGAAGGTGTGGCATTTGATGAGTGTCTGTAGGCCTAAGTATGAAGCTACCTAAGATTCTTGAAGTTATCTCTACTGTATTAGTAAAACAAAATGCTAAAGCCATTGTTGTAGGTGGTGCTGTGCGTGATTATTTTTTAAAATTACCCATTAAAGATTATGATGTAGAGGTGTATGGTTTAGAAAAAATTGAAACCCTTGAAAAACTTTTGTCTGCTTATGGTTCAGTTAATTTAGTAGGGAAGAGTTTTGGTATTTTAAAGTTTGTACATGAGGGTGAAGAGTATGATTTTTCATTTCCTCGTAAAGAACAAAAAATAGCCATAGGACATAAGGGCTTTAGTGTAGTGTGTAATGGTTTTCTCTCTTTCAAAGAGGCTGCTTTACGTCGTGACTTTACCATTAATGCAATGGGGTATGACATAGAGCAACAGCTCTTTCTTGACCCTTTTAGTGCCCAAGAGGATATGGAAGTAAAAAAACTTCGACATATTAATAGTAAAACGTTTGTAGAAGACCCTTTACGTGTCTATAGGGCTGTGCAGTTTTGTGCTAGGTTTGGGTATGCTTTAGATTCTAAAACATTTGATTTGTGTTCTGCCATGGTAAAAGAGGGAATGTTGGAGGAGTTAGCTAAAGAGCGTGTCTATGTAGAGTTTAAAAAATTGCTTTTAAAGTCTAAAAAACCCTCTGTTGGTTTTGAACTTATGCGTGAATTGGGTATAACACAACAATATTTTCCCGAACTCCATGCTCTCATAGATGTACCTCAAAGTCCTATTTGGCATCCTGAGGGGGATGTTTGGGTTCACACCATGATGTGTTTAGATAAAATGGTTACCCTTAAATCTGCTGATGAAAAGCAAGATTTAAAAATGATGTTTGCGATTCTTTGTCATGACTTGGGAAAAGCAACACATACACAAATAACAGCTCAAAAAATTTCTGCTATTGGTCATGAAAAGGCAGGAATTGAACCGACGCAACGCTTTTTGTATAGGTTAACAGATGAGCATGGTTTTATAAAATCTATTTTACCTCTTGTAGAGTATCATTTAGCTCCCTCAATCTATTTTCGAGGGGGAGCTAAAGACTCTACCATTAGAAAATTAGCTAAAAAAGTGAATATTGTTGAGTTGGTGACTGTGGCAAGAGCTGACTTTTTGGGACGAACTACAGAAGCTTCATTGAAAGGTATTTATGAAGCTGGAGATTGGTTACTTCGTAAAGCAAAAGCATTGAATGTCTCTACTGAACCAATGGTTTCTTTACTTCAAGGTAGAGACTTGATAGCGTTAGAGTTAAAACCCTCTAAAGAGTTTAAAAAAATATTGGATGAGGTATATCAAGCTCAAATAGAAGGGAGAGTTTCTAGCAAAGAAGAAGCATTGGAATGGGTTAAAAAACTAATTTAAACTTAAGTAAATATTAAATATAATTTTAAAAATTAATATTTATTTAAGGTAAAAAATGAAAAAAAATGAGATAGTCCAAAAGATTCGTATGGCACGTTTAGCACATGTTCAATGGGTACAAAAAGCTAAGTCTTTGGTTAATGGGGTAGAGATAAAAGAAGAAGATATCCCTCTAACTTCAGATTCGTGTACTTTTGGTAAATGGTTTTATGGTGATGGACAAATTTTATTGGCTATTTTTAATGAAAAAGCAGTTAAAGATATAGAAGATTTACACAATCAACTTCATACTGAATATATGAATATTTTTAAAATCTATTTTGATATCTCTGAGTTGAATTTTTTTCAAAAACTATTAATGACAAAAAAAAGATTGACATCCAAAGATAAAGAGAAAGCTTTTTATTATCTTCGATCTTTAGAGAAAATATCAGATAAGTTAATTAAAAATTTAAATATTATTGAAACAAAAATAAATATGGCAGAATCAGAGTTATTTGAGAAGTATATTTAATACTTCTCAATCTTTCATATTACTCATTTCTAAGGACATTTAATGGGTCTGTAGATGAGGCTTTTTTTGCTGGATAGATAGAAGATAGCAAGACAATAACAATTGCTCCAAGAATAATCAAAACAAAATCAAGCATTGTTAAGTCAATAGGAAGTTTAGAGAAACCATAAACATCTTCTGAGAGAGAAATAATGTCAAAGGTTGTTAAAATCCACATACCTATGAGTCCAAAAATTGTTCCTGCTATAATTCCTCCTAGACCAATAATTGCACCTAATTTAAAAAATATGCTTTTTATCTCAGCTCCTGTAGCCCCAAGTGTTTTCATGAGAGCAATCTCTGTACGACGACTCATCACGGTCATAAGTAAAGAAGAGATGATATTTAGTGCTGCGACTAAAATAATGAGTAACAAAACTAGGAAAAGTGCTTTTTTCTCCATCTCCATAGCTGCAAAAAAAGAGGTGTTTTGCTCCCACCAACCTTGAATGCGTACTCCTTTGTCATAATTAATTGACTTAAGATAAGCATTAATTTTTTTTAAATCATTCATAGCATCATGAGAGTAGATATGAATACCATCGTAAATTCCCTTTTGACGCTTGAGTACCTTTTGAAATGCTTCATGGGTGGTGTAGATAATGGCTTTGTCATAGGTATTGAGTCCTGAATCAAAAGTAGCATCTATGGTAAAACGTTTTTGTACAGGCATTGAACCAAAACCAATGGCTTGTTGCTCTGAAAAATAAAGGGTAAGTTTTTCTCCTTTTTTGACACCCATCTCCATGGCTAAGGTTTCTCCTGTCACCATTTTAAATTTACTTTTTATGGCTAGTGATTTTTGTGCAGATTTTTTAAAGACTTCATTTACTTGTTGCTCTTTTTCAAAGTCAACACCATATAAAATAGAACCATTCACGTTTGATCCAGACTTTGAGATGACTTGGGTAGTGTAATAGGGTGAAATTTTGAGTTCTGGAAACTTAGTAGATAACTTGTTAATAATATCATCATTAGCATTCTGATAACCAATGGGAATGAGAGTAAGAGGGTAGTTCATGACAAAAAGACGTTTTTTGAACTCTTTTTGTGTCCCATTCATAATTCCCATAGCAAGCATCAGTACCATAACTCCAGCTGCAATACCAATGAAAGCTAAGAGAGAAGAGATAAAGATAAAAGGATTATCTTTATCATACTTAAGATAGTGCTTGATTATTTTGTTAACAAAAGTAGTATTTTTAGTCGTTGCCATTAAGCGAGTAGACCTTTTTTAGGACCACTGATACCACAACATTGTTTGTATTTTTTTCCTGAACCACAAGGACAAGGGTCATTTCTTTTTGGTTTTTTTTCAAAAACCTGTTCACTCTCTTCACTCTCTTTATTTGTTTGTGCAGAGGCTAAATCAGCTTCAAGCTCAGCTCTCATGGCTTCAAGCTTTGCTTCTTCTTGGGCTGGGTCTTCAAAGTTAAATTGTACTACTTGAAGTACTTTAATCGCTTCATATTTAATACGTTCCACTAGTGCCATAAAAAGATTATAGGAGTCTTTTTTGTACTCAGTTAATGGGTCTTTTTGGTTGTATCCTCTAAGTCCAATCCCTGTTTTCATGACATCCATTTCATAGAGGTGGTCTCTCCATTGAGGGTCAAGAACTTGCAGATAAAGAATTCGTTGTACTTCTGATCGTTGCTCTTCATTTAAATCACTCATTTTTGTCTCATAAGTATCAGTTAAAATTTGTAAAATTAACTCATGAAGTTCATCATAATCTTTCTCTTTTAAGCTATCAGGTGAAATTTCAATATTCACCTCTTCACGTAACATATTGGTGAGTTTTTCAAGATTAAAATCTTCTTCTGGTGCACCATTATAAATTTCACACTCTAAAAGTAGATGATCAACATATTCAACACGATTTTCACGAATTTTTGAGTCAATGTCATAGTTTTTGTCTAAAAGATTATTTCTAAATTTATAAATGGCTTTTCGTTGTTCACTGGCGATGTCATCGTATTCTAAAATATGCTTACGTGACTCGTAGTGCATATTTTCTACTTTTGTTTGTGCTTTTTCAACTGAACGAGTTACAATTTTAGAATCAATATACTCTCCCTCTTCAACACCTAGCTTATTCATAATATTACGAATTTTTTCTCCACCAAAAATTCTTAGTAGGTTGTCATCGAGTGAAAGGTAAAATTGTGATGCACCTGGGTCACCTTGTCGTCCACTTCGTCCACGTAACTGGTTGTCAATACGTCTACTCTCATGTCTTTCAGTTCCTAAAATGTATAAACCACCAAGTTCTTTAATCTCATCAGTAATTTTAATATCAACCCCACGTCCAGCCATATTTGTAGCAACCGTGACAGCTCCTTTTTTACCAGCTTCCATGATGATTTGTGCTTCATTTTCATGATTTTTAGCATTAAGCGTGTTGTGTGGAATCTTAGCAGCTTTAAGTCTTTGGTGAACCAGTTCAGACTTTTCAATGGAGGCTGTACCAATAAGTACAGGTTGTCCTTTTTCATGTAACTCTTGTACTTTTCTAGCTACTGCATCTAGTTTCTCTTTTTCAGTATTGTAGATAAGGTCATTAAAATCTTTTCTAGCAATAGGTAGATTGGTTGGAATGGAGATAACATCTAAATTATAAATCTCTGCAAATTCTGTAGCCTCTGTTTGTGCTGTTCCTGTCATACCTGCTAGTTTTTCATAACCTCTAAAGTAGTTTTGGTAGGTAATCTCTGCTAAAGTTTGAGACTCATCTTTAACCTCAACACCTTCTTTTGCTTCAATGGCTTGGTGTAGCCCCTCAGAGAAACGACGACCTTCACTTAAACGTCCTGTAAACTCATCGACAATAACAATTTCTCCATCACGTACCACATAATCAACATCTTTTACAAAAATATATTGTGCTTTCATGGCTTGGTCTAGGTGGTGTGAAAGTGAAGCATTTTCAAGAGAGTAGAGGTTTT
>JALWLW010000113.1 GCA_027081065.1 Campylobacteraceae bacterium | reverse complement strand
AGCCTTCATAGTCTGCTATGAGTTCCATAGCTCTAATTTTGGGTGCACCTGTCATAGTTCCTGCTGTAAAAGTAGCACGAAAGAGGTCAAACATATCTTTGTCTTCAGCAATGGTGGCTTCTACATCGGTTACCATGTGCATCACATGTGAATAGCGTTCTACACGCATCATGTCGGTTACTTTGACTGTACCTGTTTTAGCGACACGTCCTACATCATTTCTTCCTAAGTCAATAAGCATTAGATGTTCGGCACACTCTTTAGGGTCATTTAGCATTTCAAGTTCAAGTTCTTTATCACGCTGTTTATTTTTTCCACGTTTTCTAGTTCCTGCAATAGGACGTAGTAATATTTCATTATTGGATAGTTTTACCATAACTTCTGGAGAAGAACCAGCAATGGAAAAATCTTCATAATCTAATAAAAAGAGATAAGGAGAGGGGTTTTTAGAACGTAATAATCTATAAAAACTTAAAGGGTCAATCTCGCCTTTTTGAGTATAACGATTAGCTAAAAGTATTTGAAAGACATCACCAGAGCGAATCATCTTTTTTGATTCAGTAACCAGTTTTTTATAACGCTCTTCTTCAATAGAGAAACTACCTTTACCATTTAGCATTGCAGTTTTTAGTTTTTGAGGAGTATGAGGTTCTTCTAAGAGTTCTTCTAGATCTTTTATACTATTGGTATATTGTTTATCATTTTGAATGATGGTTAGCATAGAGTTCTTATGTGAGTAAGCTAAAATGATAGAGGGACGAACCAAATCTAAATCAGGGATATTTAGTGGGTCATAGAGGTTGTCCATACTGGCTTTGAGTGTTGGTTCAAAAACTTTAACCATATCATAACCAATAAAACCAATAAAGCCATCAATAAAAGAGAATCCAACTTGTTCAACTTTTTCTTGATATTTCTTTTTGTCTAATTTTTGATAATAAGTTTGGAGGAAATTAAAAGGGTCATTGTCTAGTTTTTCAATTTGACCCTCTTGATTTGTATAAAGTGTTTGATTGTTCTTATAAACAATACGCTCCATAGCACCAATGGTAATAAAGCTGTAGCTACCTTCAATTGTTGTTACAACAGATTCAAAGAGCATGGTGACTTCATCTTTGAAAAGCTCTTTTATTTTTCCATACATGGAAACAGGGGTGAGTTGATCAAAGAGAAGTTGTTTTATCATTGTACTATTTTGCCTTTGTTACATATGCACCTGTTAAAATATTTGCTTTTACTTTAGCAAGTTGGCTATTGGCTTGTTTACGACTAAAGAAAGGTCCTACTAAAACACGTGTTAGAGTTTTATCATTTTCTACCTTAACAACAGCGTAGTTAAAGTTGTTCTTTTTAATTTTTGCAATTACCGTAGAAGAATCTCTATATGTTCCTACTTTAATATAATAACTGTCAGTAACATCTTTTCTTTTCCCACCTAAATAAGAAGCTGTTTTATGACTTGTTGTTTTGCTTGGTGTGTATTTTTTTGTTACTACTTTATCAATATATTGTTTTTTAGGCTGAGAAGTAGACTTTTTTGGTGTGGTAGTTTTGACACTGTTCTTTTTAGGTGCAGTAGGTACTTTTACAGGAGCAGTATTCTTTTTAGGTGCTTTGTAAGTTTCTTTAATCTCTTGAGTAGTTTTCTTAGGAGTATGAGAAGTTAACGGTGTCTTAATAATAGATGTTAAGTTTTTCTCTGTAGTAGTTGAGCTAAGAACAGGTACTTTTGTATCATTTTTAGTTTCATTATCTTTTGCATCAGCACTATTTGTGTTAGCTGTTTCATCTGTATTTTTTGCATTGCTATCGTCAGTATCTTTTACACCATTTGTAAGCTCAACTTTTGATTCATTATTTTCAATAGTAGAGCCTCCATCTGTATTTAAAATTAATTTTGTAATAACAACTGAAATTACTAAAATAATAAAGAGTAGTGCTAAAAGCGTTAAGATGTTTTTTAAAGGTGTCTTTTTGGGGCTGTCGAGTTCGTCAATTTTAATGTCATGTAAGTTTTTATCTGCCATAGTTTGTTGTCTCCATTTTTTAAACAGAGTATAACACAAAAAAGTTACTTTTGTATATAAAAAGTTATATTTTTTGAGTAGGCAGGGTAATAATATTGAGATTTTTAGGTAAATTTTTATTTGGATAGATTTTATAACTCTGTTTAGACTTTAATACGAGTAAATGTTTAATACTTTCAACCTTTTCATAGGCTAACTCGAGTGCTATATTATTTTCTGGAATAAAGAGTTGAAAAAGTTCTTTTTTTGTATCTTTATAGGCTAAAAAGGTTTGGATATCTAAAGTTTTTAGTAGATGTTTTAGTAAAGAGTAGAACATTTGCCAATCATCTTGCTGGTATTCTATAACAATATAATTAACAACATTATTATTAATAAGTGGGAGAGCTAAAGTTAGTTCATTTCTATAATGTTTTACGAGTAGATTATCATCAATAGGCATTGAATATTGCTTAAATTTACTATAAAAAGTACGATTGTTAAAGGGTACTTTTTTAACAATCGATTTTTGTTGAATATAGAAATATTGGCTATGAAACTCTAAATCTAAAAGTTTTAGTTTCAAGACTAGTAGATGGCTTTATCGTAGATAACAAATCCAGAAGCAAGTTCTTTCATCTCATCTTTAATTTTTGCATGAAGTGTTGTATCTTCAATATTTTCAAGAACATCAGCCATCTTGTTAGCAATAATCTCAAACTCAGCTTCTTTCATACCACGGCTTGTAAGTGCAGCAGCACCCACACGAATACCTGAAGTTACAAATGGACTTCTAGTCTCACCTGGAACAGTATTTTTGTTAACGGTAATACCAGCAGCACCTAGAGCAGCATCAGCATCTTTTCCTGAGAACTCTTTTTCTACAAAGGAAACCAATACTAAGTGGTTATCTGTACCATTACTTACAAGGTCAAACCCTCTTTTGATAAGTACATCAGCCAACACTTTTGTGTTTGCTTTTACTTGTTTTGCATAGGTTTTCCACTCATCTGAAAGGTTGTATTTAAACCCAACTGCTTTTGCAGCAATCACGTGAACCAGTGGACCACCTTGAAGACCAGGGAAGATAGCAGAGTTGATTTTCTTTGCAATATCTTCATCGTTGGTCATAATCATACCACCTCTTGGTCCAGCAAGAGTTTTATGGGTTGTTGTAGTTACAACGTCTGCATAAGGGAAAGGACTCATGTGCTCATCAGCACAAACCAAACCAGCAATGTGAGCGATGTCAGCAAATAAAATTGCTCCTACTTCGTCGGCAATCTCTCTAAACTTTTTAAAGTCAATTTCACGAGCATATGCAGAAGCACCACAAACAATGATTTTTGGTTGTACTGTTTTTGCAATCTCCATTACTTTGTCGTAGTTGATGTACCCATCAAGCTCAACACCATAAGTGAATGATTGGTAGTTTTTACCTGAAAAACTTGGCTTAGAACCATGTGTCAAGTGACCACCATGGCTTAAGTCCATACCTAATATTTTGTCATACGGTTTAAGTAAGGCTGCGTAAACAGCACCGTTTGCTTGACTTCCTGAGTGAGGTTGTACGTTGGCAAATTTACACTTAAAAAGTTCACACGCTCTGTCAATTGCTAGTTGTTCTACTGTGTCTGCGTGTTCACATCCACCGTAGTAACGCTTGTAAGGGTAACCCTCTGCATATTTGTTAGTAAATACTGAACCCATCGCTTCCATAACGGCTGGAATTGTAAAGTTTTCAGAGGCAATCATCTCTAAGTGGTCTGTTTGTCGCTCTCTCTCTTGGTTAATCGCTTCAAAAATCTCTGGGTCAAATGTCTCCATAGCATAACTCATATGGGTTGTCCTTTAAGGGTAAATGTTTTAATGCTGTATTTATAGCTAATTCTTACTTATTTATAGATGGTTTAGTATACTTATGTATTAAAAACATAAGATATTTTATGAAAAAATAGAAGAGTAATCTTAGGAAGAGGAGTCTTATTTGTATGTACTTAAAACGCTTTTCATTAAGTTTCTCTATTAAATCTTATGAGTATAATCCTCTAAAAATTATAATACCGTAGGAAAAAAAATGCATAAAGAGTTAAAAGGCTGGATAGAATGGTTAGGTATGGATGAACCAGAACTTATAGCACTACATGGTGATGCCAGTTCTAGGCGTTATTATCGTATTAAAAATCAACAACATAAGTTGTTGGTGATGGATGCTTCCAATGACAAGGAGTCTGTACCTATTTTTATTGGAGTAGGATGGCGACTTATGGATGCAAAAGTACGCATTCCAACCATTCGCTCTTATGAGTTAGATAAAGGTTTTATTTTACTTGAAGATGTTGGTTCTATACATCTTTTTGATGCTTGTGCTTTAGAAAATCCTAGTCACTTTTATGAAAAAGCGATTAAAACTTTAGTCCAGATACAAGAAACACCTTTTAAAGGATTAGAGCCGTATGATGAACATTTCTTACTTGAAGAGATGAACCTTATGTTAGAGTGGTATTTAAAGAAACATTTAGCTCAAGAGGTAGAGTGTGTTGAAGCCCGTATGTTGTTAGAGAGTTTTATGCTTATTACTAAAGAGGTTTTAGCTCAACCTCAAGAGATATTTGTACACCGAGATTATCACTCTAAAAATCTTATGATAGATGAAAAGGGAGAGATTGTAGTTATTGATTTTCAAGATGCTAAAGAGGGTGCTTTAACTTATGACTTGGTTTCTTTGTTGCGTGATGCTTATGTCTTACTTGATAAACGAGAACGAAAACGATTAATTTTATTATTTAAAGAGTTAAAAGGTATTGAGGTTGATGATGAAACTTTTATGCGTTGGTTTGACTTTACAGGTTTGCAACGTCACATTAAAATCTTGGGAATTTTCGCACGTCTAAGTATCCGTGATGGGAAACAAGACTATTTAGAAAATATTCCTCTTGTTCTAGAGTATATCTTAGATGTATGTTCTAAATATCCAGAACTTGAAGCTTTATCTGCATTGTTAGAAGTAGAAGAAGAAGATTCTAGCTTTAGTTTTTAGGTGTTTTTTATGACTGTAGATACGCTTAAATTTGAAAATAGATATTTAAATTTTGATAATGAGTTTTATGACTTAACAGAGCCTACACCACTTGATGAACCCTATTTAATCTCTTTTAATCCTCAACTAGCAGAATTAATCGGTTTAGATAAAAATAGTCTTAATGACCCTCTTTTTGTGGAACTATTAAACGGAACTTTCATCCCTAAGAGTGCCAAACCTTTTGCCATGTGCTACGCAGGTCATCAGTTTGGAAGTTATGCCCAACGCTTAGGAGATGGAAGAGCTATAAACTATGGAAGCATTAAGGGTTGGAACTTACAAACCAAAGGAAGTGGGGAAACATTCTATTCTCGTTCAGCCGATGGACGTTCAGCTTTACCATCGTCTATTCGTGAATATCTCATGAGTGAAGCCATACACCATTTAGGTATTCCTAGCACACGAGCTTTAGGTATCATCGGTTCAAAAACAAAACTTTTAAGAAATGGCATAGAGTATGGGGCAATTGTCATGCGAATGTCACCCTCTTGGGTACGTTTTGGAACATTTCAATACTTCGCTTATTTTAAAGAATACGACAAATTAAAAGCCTTAGCCAATTATGTCATTGAAGAGTCTTACCTACATTTAAAAGAGGATGAAGACCGTTATTTTAAGTTGTTCGCTGAAGTTGTTGAGCGTACTGCGAAACTCATAGCCTCATGGCAAGGAATAGGCTTTTGTCATGGTGTGATGAACACCGACAACATGTCAATAGCAGGGCTAACCCTAGACTATGGACCTTTTTCAATGTTAGACGATTTTGACTTTGGGTTTGTTTGTAATAGCACCGACAAAGCAGGGCGTTATAGTTACGGTGAACAACCCAATATTGCCTACTGGAACTTAACCCAATTAGCCAAAGCATTTGCCCCTTTGGTTGAGAAAAGAAGACTGGATAAAAAGTTAGAAGATTATGGAGCGTTTATCTATTTTGATGCTTACTTAGATGTTATGCGTAAAAAATTGGGTTTAAGGGTACAAAGAGAAGAAGATGCAGAGCTAATCTCAAACTTAGTAGGAGCATTACAAGATGCTTACATAGACCACACCAATTTCTTTAGAATATTGAGCCATTATGACGGTGAGCGAATGCCTTTATTTGAACTTGCCATGAACCCTGTGGTCATTGAAGCGTGGTTAAACCTTTATGATGAACGTTTGAAAAAAGAATCCACTACAATAAAAGAACGCCAAGAACAAATGCTAAGAACTAACCCCAAATATGTTTTGAAAAATTATATGTTAGACGAAGCTATTGCTTTAGCCAAAGGTGGGAATTTTTCTAGGGTAGAGGAGTTGTTATTTGTGGCTCAACACCCTTTTGATGAGTTGCCTAAGTTTGAACATTTTGCCAAAGAGACCCCTGAACACTATAAGAATGTTACGCTTTCTTGTTCTTCGTGAGGTTATTTTTTGGGGAGATTATAGGGAAAGGAGTCTCTCATTATCTAACCCATAGGAAAGTAATGAAAGTTTTAAACTTTATGGTGAGTTAAGTTACTTAATAAGCTTTTCGCAATCTGCAATTAATTCATCTAAAAGTTTCACTGATGATTTAGCTTCTGCTTTTATCTCTTGTAAAAAATCAAATTCACTTTTAGAAATATGTCCATCTTTAAGAATAACTTCTCTAAGAATCTCAACTTCTTTTTGACTTATATGTCCGTCACCTAATGCCATTACTTTTGCTACTTTTCGCCATTCAGCCATTATATATCCTTATTATTTTAGTTTGTATAGTCTTCTTTTTTGGAAAAATCTATCTTGATAGTATACAAGAAAAGTATAGTAATTTGCTGTATCATCGTGGTTTTGGAGCTAAAAAAATTAATATTTATTAAAAATAGACTTAATAGTAAAAAAAAAGGGGCTAAAAACCTCTTCAAGGTACGGTACAATGGGCAGAAAATAAGGAAAAGTTACAGATGGCTGTAAAAAACACTAAAATTTGTCCAAAGTGCTTCTCTAAATCAACCAAAAAGATTGGACTTAGACGAGGTATTCAGAGATACATATATAAGAGACAAACACTAAGTGATTTAGCACGTGAATACAAACGTAGTATTTCATGGATGTAGAAACAAATATATGAGTATGAACCAGCATATAAAATACATAATCCAAAAGCAGTAAACCTAGTATGTGATGCTACTTTTTATAGAAAGAGAAAGGACATACGTAAACACTACAAATTCTTTGGATGGTGGAGTATTTTCTCTGATGAAAATGTTAATTAAAATTCATAGAGGATTGAACAAGTCTTTAAAGCTAAAATTGGTGGATGATTATTTAGTTAAAGATAAGAAAAAATAATAATTTAGACCCCCCTATTTTTACTATTAAGTCAAGTTTACGCGTTAAAATTTCTTCGGTAACAATGAGGATTTTTGTTTTAGCACTTTGTACTGATTCCATTTTAATCTGATAGCCAATGCGTTCACCTACCTTTTCACCCAAAAGTTCAGCCATACGAGCAGCACTTGAACGCACAGCCAAACGACGAGGTTCAAGCATGATGATTTTTTGCCCCTCCAACCAAGGTTCATCAAGTAAAGCCAAAGGTAAAGCTGTAGTTTTACCAGCCCCTGGAGGTGCTTGTAAAATAAGACGTTGATGGCTGTTGAGTTTTTCTTTTATTTCAGGGATTACTTGGGTTATTGGGAGGTTTTTCATACGTGGGATTATAGCTTGTTGTGGGTTAAGGATTTTAATTACTTCGTAGTAAAGAGAATTGTTAATTAGGATTTTTTAGTTTTTGAAGTAATTTACGCTTATAATAAATTGCTTCAAAAATTTTATCCACATCCACAACTCGATCAGTTCCATCTGATAAAGGAGAGAGAAGAGTAAGTTCTTTGCTCTCTTTCATCAAATATGCACTAAAAACTCTTTTGTATCCCAAATGATAGATGCTGTATATCTGAAGAAAGGTAATCATATTCTGCATAAATATCGAATCCTAACGTTGGTAGATTTTTTTTGACTTCTATTCCCATTGCCACTTTTGAATCATTTGATTTTGGTAAACTTACTCCATTACTAGCAGTGAATTCGAAATCTGCTTTTACAAAACCTATTTTAGGTAAAATACTAAAGTCACTTGTTATATTATACTGATACATTGCCCATAGAGAAAAAGTTGTAATATCAACTTCTACATCAGGGTAATAAGTTGAGCTAGTTTCAAGCATATCAACTTTTGCAGGACTTATAGTCTTAGTTATTTTTCCCTCTATTCCAAAATTATTATTAAATATTTTACCTACTTTTAACTCTAAAGCAGTACCTGTATCAGTAGAGCCATTATAGCTTCCTTCTACCATTTCGATTGCAGTCCCTCCACCTACATAAAAACCGTTTTCTGCCATACTCATTGTTGCTACCATTGATAGAGCTAATGCTCCTGTTAGTAATTTTTTCATTTTAAATTCCTTTTGTTAACTTAAAAGGTATTATAAAACAACCAAGCGAAAATAATTTTCGTTTTACTACTTTTTACACCAAGGAGTATTCCATTTTACAAAGGGTTAAATTACATGTTAAGATATTAAATGTTTTTTAGTATTTTAATTAAATAAATATTGTTATACTTACAAAAAATAAAAAGAAGAAAAAAATGCTAAAATCAAAACTACTATTTTTAATGCTACTAACCATTTCTATATGGGCAGATAACACAACAAGTCTAAATGGCATACTCACCTTTGATGAGTATAACAATGGTTCAAAGGAGAGAACAGGTATTACCTCCTTTGAACTTATGGATGGAAAGGAGACACGTGGCTACAAAGTTGCAACAGGAAGCTTTCCTTATCGTCATAAGAGTGGAAGTGTTGTATTTAAGCAAGGTTGTGGACTTTCGATTATTGACAAAGAGGGCTTTAGCATATCTATTGCTCCTTGTCCTAAAAAAGACGCTACTACGATAGAAGAATATCAATATCCCCAACTCTCAGAAGATGGATTACTTATAGCTATTGAAATTAAGAAATATGTATATGCAAGTTATAATAGTTATTATAAATATATTACAGTCGTTTTTGATATTAGTGGGAAAAAGATTGCAACATTTGAAAATATGTTTACACCTACATGGCTACCTGATGGTCGTCTGCTTTTGTCTTCAAGTGCCAATAAATATGGTCTATTTATAACTGATAAAAATTTGAAAAAAATAACTCAAATTGATAATAATAAACTTGGAGCGTATGCCTATAATCCTGATGTTAGTCCTGATGGTAAACGTGTTGTTTTTGAATCCAATCAACAAATTTGGATGATGAATATGGATGGTACAAAACTAAAACGTCTACTTCGTGGTTCAAAAAGATTAATGTATCCAACTTGGTCTCCTGATGGAAAATACATCGCCTATCTTAGAATGGACTCTCTAAAGTATTATGATGAAGCGATTTATCTTTTTGAGGTTGAGGGGGAACATAAACAATTTACACTCAGTACTCAGAAAATTTTTGAGCATGGAGAGACAGGTTACCCCGACATTGCAGGAGGATTAAGTTGGGTTTCTAGTGATTTTTTAGCAGAGAAAAAAAAGAGTCACACAACCATGAAAGATATTGATAAGATAGGGTATACAAAAGAGAGCTTTTCTGCCCTGATAGCTCTTTTAGAATTTACGATTGATAAAAAACTAACCAAAGAGGAAAAAATAGCGTTAATTGATTCAGATTATAAATATGCACGAGGAGATTTAACTAAACGTACTAAAAGTATGCAAAGAACATTAAAAAGCTTTGTAGAGATGAACCAAGAAGTTCAAAGATTAAAAGGTAAAAAACATTATGAACTGATGCGAACCTATTTGGAAGATGTGCTTCTTCATACCTATAAAAATGCTCCTTTGGAGAGAAAAAATGCTTTTATTGTTCAGCTTTTAGAAGAGCATGAACACGCCATTCATATCCAAGATAAAGCATTTAAACCTATTCCTGTTCAATACAACAAAGAGTCATCGTTAAAAGATACTATCTTGGTCGAAAGTGCCAATATTAAAAAGTTAAAAGAGTCCTCTTGGATAAAAAGTTTCTATAAAGAAGAACAAACTAAACATCTAAAATCTACTCAAAAACTTCAAACTCTTTTTACCCTTACTGAAAACACAAAAGTTACAGGTCTAGTTGAGTTTAACACTAAAGATAAAAAAACGGCTATCTATTATGG
>JALWLW010000112.1 GCA_027081065.1 Campylobacteraceae bacterium | reverse complement strand
TTATAAAAAGGAGTGAACTATGAAAGAAAATTTATTTGAAATAAGTGCTAGTTTCTCAGATGATTGGTCATCGAATAATAAAGAAAAAGCTACAAAAAAGATAAGCACAGAGATAAAAGAACCTCAACAACATAGTTTGCATTTTGCTAAAGAGAAACGACGAGGAAAAGTAGTAACCATTGTCAAGCCTTTTTATCTTGAAAAAAAAGAATTACAAACTTTATTGAAAATGCTTAAGAAAAAACTTGGAACAGGTGGAACGGTTAAAGAAGATAGTTTGGAGTTTCAAGGTGAGGTAAAAGAGAATTTGAAAGTTCTCTTAGAAAAATTAGATTATAGATTGAAATAGTTTTGCATCGACTGAAGCCAACGCTATAACTAAGCATAAACCTCAACATGTTTTTTTCTAAGGAAATACTCATCATTCCCTAATAGAGAAATCCCCTCATTGTTCAAAGTAGCCAGAACCAAGCTTTTTTGAAATTCAGACATCTCTTCATGAGCAAAAAACTCATCTAGGGGCATCCATAAAGCTTTTTCTATCTCATGGGTATCGATGACATTAATCTCAAAACTTAAAGCTTCTAATTGAAAAACAATATACATGTTTGACTTGTTAAACCTATAAGGATGAGAATTCAAAACAGAAACCATTTTAATAAGTTTAGCTTTAATGCCTGTCTCTTCCCATACTTCTCTCACCACACCCTCTTCTAAACTTTGTGCATGTTCTAACATACCTCCTGGAAGTTTGTAAATAGAGCGTGAAGTATGAATTCGGTCGCGTACCATGAGTAGTTCATTTTTTTCATTAATTACCACAGCCCCTACCCCTATGGTATGTGTTGGGGGTACAGGAATATACGCATCTTTTGTTACTTGGTAAGCAAGTGTTACTCTTTTAGATTCACAGTTATGAAATTCAAAACCCATCTCTAGAGCAATAGCAATATGCTGTGCTTGAGTAGAAGATAAATCTAACCACAAAAGGGCTATTTTCTTTTTTGTCACTGAAGCCAATAAATCTTGAAGAGATTGTTTAAAAGCAGAAACAGAAGAGTCAATACTTTCTGTTTCTATAATAAGACCATTATAAAGGTCTTCTTTGGTTTGAAGCATCTTCTTAATACTTCAGCATTAAGAGTAAACCAGCAACCCACAAAATAAGTGGTGTAAGCACAATAAATACAATCTTAATGTTTTTCCAGCTTTTAGCTGCTATTAGTGTTAAAATAAAAAGACCAATAACAGAAGGAACAACCCATGATGGTAATGGCATTGGTTCACCTGCTGCATAAGAGTGTAGTCCAGAGAGGTAATAGTTCACTCCAAAGTAAGTCATAATGACAGTTGAGTATCCCCAAAGAGAAGCCACATTAAAGGCGAAGGGATTGTTAAGTTTTGGAATAAAACGTAAATGTAAAATGGTAGCATACACCAAAATGGTTACAGCAGCCCAAGTCTCTTTGGCATCCCAACCCCAATAACGACCCCAAGATTCATTTGCCCAGACTCCTCCAAGGAAGTTACCTATGGTAAGTAGGAAAAGCCCTACAATAATACTCATTTCAGCAATATTGGTAAGCTCTTTAATGGCACGGTCAATATTTTCATTTTCTCCACGTCTCATGATGTATAAGATAAGTACCAATAAAGATAAAATAGAACCTAAGCCTAAAAATCCATCACCTGAAATAATGGTTGCCACGTGAATCATAAGCCAATAAGATTTTAGTACAGGCACTAAGTTGGTAATCTCTGGGTTAATGAAGTTCATATGTGCCACACCCATCGTGATACCAGCCAACAAGGCAGCTGCCCCTAAGGTAAATGGTGACTTTCTAGCAAAAATAAGTCCAGCTACAACCGTTGCACCAGCAATAAAGACAATAGATTCATAGGCATTTGACCATGGAGCATGTCCTCCAATATACCAACGCATTGCCATAGAACCTACGTGAATGGCAAAACCAATAATCATAAGCCCCCAAGAAGCTAAAGCAATCCATTTTAAAGTAGAATTAGGTTTTACAATATTAATAAATGCTGCAAAAAGTAAAATAATACCTACTAAAATGTACAGAGGTACAAGTTTAGAAAGTAAGCCTAATTCGTTGTACTTAATCTCCATATCAACGACATCATCAGACAACATAACTTCTGAACCAAATTTCTTCTGATACATATTTATGAGATGAATGGCTTTGTCAAACTGTTCAGTATCTCCATTCTCTTGAATCTTTGTTGCACCTTGAAAAAGATAAACGGTCATCATTCGTACCATCTTTGCAACCTCTTCCTCAAGCTGTTCAATAGCATCTTGAGGATTAAGCCATTTATTCGTTGCATCATGAGGTCTTGGATAGATTTGTAATAATGCACCGGTGTATATCATATAAGCCACATTTAGACGTTCATCTACTTTGACCAACTCCTTATCATAAGCACTTTTCTCTAAAGGTTTTTTTCGTACAGAAATATCCATTTTTTTACCCAGCTTATACTCCCCAGCTTCCGTAAAAAAATCATAAAACTTAGCATATTTGGTATCTTCACTCAAGCCCAACTCTTTAGCAATACTTGGATGTCCAATTTTAATCATAGGAATATGCTGATATTTTTTAGGCTCAACAGTCATTCCTAATATCATTGCTGTTGGATCAACCCCATAAATACTACTTTTAGCTGACAATTTAGCAATCACTTCATGAGCCATAGTATCAATAGGTTTCATACGCCCACGACTATCCTGCATAATAAGATGTCCAAATTTACTTGCACTCTCTTTAGAGTATGCCTCTATCATTTTTTGCTGTTCATCATCAAGTTTTGGTAAAGGTGCTGCTTGGAGTGTAGCTGTGTTCGATAACATTAGCATAAACGCTATAACAGCTGCCCCTTGTAATTTTCTGGCTCCCTTAAGAAGTTTTTGAAAACGTCCATTTTTATCTATTAAATTCCAAAGCATTCCTAATGTTAACAAAATATATCCTATATAAGTTGGCCATGTTCCGGGGTCATGGTTAACTGAGAGTACTGTTCCTTTTTCATCTTGGTCATAAGAAGACTGGAAGAAACGATACGAACGATGGTCAAGTACATGGTTCATATAAATTTTATAAGGCATATTCTCAATCCCTTCTGAACGGTCAGTCAGTTCTACATCGGATGAATAGGATGAAGGACTCATTGAACCAGGGTAACGTACCAATTCAAAATCTATAAGTTTAATTGAAAATGGGATGGCTATTTTTTTAGCCCCTAAATACATAGCAATGTTTACTCCACCTACATTGATACGTTGTATTTCTGAAATATCACCAGCATAAGAAAATAAATCAACTTTTTTCTCTTCTCCATTTACCTCAACAATAAAAGTTGCAATCTCGGGTTTACCATTTTTAGTTTTAAGTGACTTGCTCACAAATTTCATGACGGATTTATCATGAGCATTTTTAAGCACTACCGAATTTCCAGAAAATTGATAAAGTTTTTTAGTTGTAAAAGGATTTACTCCTTGAGTAAGTTTTGCCTCTTCACGTGTTAACATAGAAAGTGTATCAAGTGGGAAAGTACTCTCAACCTCAAACGTTCCATCTTCTTTTGAACGAATGTTCAGCATTGGTTTCGTTGGGCTTTCAACTTTTTTATTGTAAGTCAGCATAAATGTTCCAGCATCATGAACTGTCCCTTCCATTAAAAAAACAGGAACACCTTTTCCACCAGAAGCTACCATAAGTTCTAATACTTTTTTACCATTAACAGGGTCAGCTACCAATGACTGTTCAGCTGCTGGTAAATAACGTACCAAATCAAAAGAGACTTCTTTACCATCAAACTCCCAACTTTTTTTAAAACTATTTTTTGTCATAGAAGAAAAAAGAATACTTTGTTCATAATCAATAGCATCTTTTCCCTCTCCAATATGAATTTTTAACACCTTTTGAGAAGAAGTCATAGAAGAAGAAATGTGTCCCTCACGAATATGCATAATCCCCTCATAACCAACATAACGGGTAATTGCTGCCCCAATGGCAATAACTAAAAAAGCTGTATGAAAAAGGAAAACAGAAGGTTTTGACTTATAGGTTTTGTACTTTGACATATTATAAAGTAAAAGTAAAATAAAGTAGAGTAAGAAAAATTCAAACCAACGTGCGTTATAAATGAGTGCTTGAGCTGTCTGAGTACCATAATCGTTTTCAATAAACGTAGCACCTCCAACAATAGCCCCAAAAAGGAAAAGTACCAAAACGGCTACTTTCATTGAGAAGATGTGTTTTAACATAGTTATCCTAATTTTAGAAATTGTATTACTTGATTATAGCTAAGGTTCATTAGCAAAACATTAATTGACTTTTTTAACTAAAAAAACACCTGATTCAACATGATGAGTGTGAGGGAATTGGTCATAAATTGCTGCATCATCTATAATATGTGTTTTTGTTAGTTCTATCAAGTCTCTAGATAAAGTTTCAGGGTTACAAGAGATATAAATGATATTATCTATGTTTTGAATTAATTTAATCGTTCCTTCATCCAATCCTGCACGAGGAGGATCAACTAAAACAGTCGAGAAGTTATAAGCATCTAAATCTATCTCTTTAAGGCGTGTAAACGCTCGTTCTTTATTTAAAGCTTGTGTCATCTCTTCAGAAGCCAAACGAATAAACTCTATATTAGTTACCTTATTCAATTCACAATTCTCTTTAGCTGCATAGATGGAGCGTTTAGAAATTTCAGTCGCTAATACTTTGTGAAAATATTTAGAAAGAGGCAAAGTAAAATTTCCTAAACCACAATAACTTTCTAAAAAATCCCCTTTTCTTCCAACTTTTTTAGCCTGTTTAATTGCCCACTCTATCATCTGAATATTAATAGCTGGATTAGGTTGAGTAAATCCACTCTCATAATATTTATAAACATAGTTTTGCCCATCTATAAATAGTTTTTCTGTCACAAATTCATCTGATAATATAACTTTCTGCTTACGACTTCTTCCCATTATCTTTACATTTAACAGTACTTCTAATGCCTTAGCTTCTGCTTCCCAAATGCTATCTAATTTACGATGATAAATCATGGTAATAAGACATTCATCTGTCGTGGTTGCTAAAAATTCCACAGCAAAGAGGCGTTTTTTTAAGACCTCTAAAGAGTTATTAATAGCATCTAATAGAGGTTGCATTCTTTTTTCTATAGGAACAATAACTTTAGGACACTCAATAATATTAACTGAACCTTTTTTGTCAAGCCTTCCCATCGCATAAGAACAACTATCTCCATCATGCCAAATCTTAAACTCAGCTCTTGCTCGATAATGATGCTCTGAAGCTAAAAAAACTTCTAAATCATTTACATTAAAAAGAGATAAAAGTCCTAAAACACGCTCTTTTTTTTGAGACAATTCAGCCTCATAATTCAAATCATAAATACTACAAGAACCACATGTTCCAAAATGTTGACATTCCAATTTATTACCTTTTTGGATGAAAATAAGTAAGGAATTTTAACTAAACTTACTTACTTTTTAGTACCACAAAAATAATTGAAACGTTTTTCATAAAGTTTAAGATGTTCTTTATAGTTTTCATCTTTCGACATACTCTTCTTATAAAAATCCATCTTCTTACTATATAAGGTACATAATTTTTGATGCTCTTCATGTACTTTTTTATCTTTCTCTTCCAATTCAGCATTTGAACAAAAAATATTAGCCTGTCTTTTAAAAGAGTCAAATGTTGTTTTAGAGAGTTCAGTTGTTGATTGTTTGGCTACCTTTTTTTCAAATAAAATACAAACTTTTGGTCCTTGAGAAAAAAGATGACATAATTTTTCATCTTCTTCTCTTACTTTTTTCTCTTTATTCTCTAAGCTCTCTTCAGAACAAAAAATATAAGCTCTTTGCTTATATGACTGTAATGTTACTTTTGCTAAAGCATCATCTCTCATATTTTTTTTATATTTTATAATTTTATCTTTAAATATTTTACAAAGCCGTTCATCTTCAAGATAAATATTTTTCTTTAATGTCACAACCTCTTCAATTTTTTTTTCTAAAGGAGCTTCTTTAATCAGAATCTCAGAACAATAAATGGTAGCTCTTTTATTGTAAGACTCAAGTGTCAAATATGCTAATTCGTCATTTCGCATATTTTTTTTATACTCTTTTGCTTTATGAGTAAAAAAATTACAAAAGTGTTTTCTCTCTTCTTTTAACTCTTGAGCTAATTGTTCTTCTGTTTGAAAGAACCCAGCAGTAAGGCTTAATGCCAACATTAGAAGGAGTAATATTGTCTTCTTCATCATAATTCCTATTATTTTATATTATTAATAGTAGCGTTTATATGCTTAAATTTGTTTATTGTCTATGTATCATTTTTATTTATGCTTAGGCAAAGGAAAATCAAATAATAATCATCATATAATAAAAATGCATTGAAATTAAAAGAATAAGGAGACAAGGAAGATGAAGAAACTATTTACTTCCCTAATGGCTGTTGCTGTTGTTATGTTTATAACGACAGCATCATCGACAGCTTATGACAAGAACCCACCGTTCAAACTGTCAAAGCTAAAAAAAGTTGGGGAGAACTACGAACCAACTAATGAATACAACATTTTTGTAAACTATGAACTAGGTATGCACTGTGTTGGTTTTTCTATGGACTACTGTTGTGTAATTCCACCATACAACTCAATTCAAGCTCAAGCTGTAAAGACAGGTATAAATGGGAAAGTTCCAACACTTCTCTCACCAGAGGATAAAGTTAAACTTTACTACTATACAAGAGACAACTCTTATAGTGAGGGAAACAAGATGAAATACTGGACTGTTCCTAAGGATGTTGATGGTGATGGTCATTTTGATTCAGCTGGAGACAATGTTGCAAACTATGTTTGGACACACCTATTTATCTATAAAGATTTAGAAGGTACTATTCCAAAAGGTGCTACTGATAAAGATAGGCTTAGAATTGGTATGCAAGTTCCAGTAAGAATTGACTCAGGACCTTCAGGTAAACCAATGTCAGGTGCTTACTTAGAGTATGCTGGTAAACATGGTGGTAACATCGTAATGACAGATACACTTGTACCTGCTGTTAAAAATGTTAAATTGGTTCTTACAGCTTCTCACCTTTGGGATGCACTTGGTCTTCCATTAACTGCATTTAATGATAGTACTAGAAAAGGAACTATCCGTTCAGTTACTGAAAAAGATTTCCAACCTTTCCAATACTCAACTGTTGAATTACATGATAACTCTGGTAAACAGATTAAAACTAAAGATGGAAAAACAATCTCTTACTTTGGTACAAACCCTGTAGATATTCCAAACTGTCATGCTTGTCACTCAAGAGATGGTAAAGCTGCACAAATGGCTAGAGATGAAGGTCTTAAGTTAAGTGATAAAGAGTATGAATACTGGAAAACATATGCTGATGAGAGTGAATACATGGCAAGACTTGCTGAGTCTTCTATTAACATTCTTGGACTTCACGATGCTCACCACGGAACAACATTCTTAAGTGATTATCAAGACAATGCTTCTTCAGGTAGACTTGGTAAAACAGGTTTAGTTAACTGTGCTGACTGTCATGGTGATAACGTTTCTGGTAACCTACAAGAGCCAAGACCAACTGCAACTGGTTATAAAACTGTAAAAGCTAAACCTCTTTCAGAAGCAATTCACGGATTCCACCTTGCAATGGTTCCTATGCCTGATGGAGCTGGTAGAGCACAATCTTGTCAATCTTGTCACCCAACACACTTCCAAAATCCTAACATGAATGACGAAACTAACCCGTTCCGTGTAACAGATAGATATGGTGAAGGTCGTTTCTCTAAAGGTGATATTAGAAAATCTGGTGGTGGTTGTTACGTAAGACGTGATGCACACTCTAACCCTAATGCTAAACCACCGTTCTTCTTAAATGAATATGGTAAATGGCAATATAAAAATGTTTCTATGAAAGATGAGCATGGAAAAGACTCTGAGATGAGAGGTCTTTACTGTACTAACTGTCATACAAAAGTGGCTCAAGCATTCCAAAACTATGATAATATTACTCATGACAGTACACAAGCTGGTAAAACATTGAGAAATAAATCACTTAAAGAGATGATTGCTGAAATTACTGGTGGTGATGCGAAGAAATTTGCTGCGATTGCCGATCCTAAAGCAACTGGAAACAATGAAGTAATGTCTTACTACACAGACCATAAATCAGCTGTACTTGTTAAAAATGTTGGTAAAGATGGTAAGCTAGATCTTAAACCTTGGAATCACCCAACAGGTGGAGATGTTCCTTACGCTGCTGCTTCTGGTGGTAATGACTGGTGGTTATCGGCTTCTGAGCCTCACTGTGCTGACTGTCACGCTGCTCCATTTGTAGAGAGTGAAACTGGTGGTAAATACTTCCCAATTGATTTACCAAATAAGTACTCATTGTACAGATACTCTAAAGCTCATGGAGACATTGCATGTCAATCATGTCATGAGTCTACACATGGTCTTTACTCTACAAGATACGATGGTCCAGATAAAACTGTTGATATTACAACACACGAACAAGCACTTCAATTCTCACCAGATGGTGAATATGCTGGTCCTGTAACATGTGCTGCATGTCATACAGTTAATAAACAAGGTGTACCAACTCAACTTAAAGGTACAGAATATGAAAAAGATTACTGGGCTTCAGTTACTCTTGCTCACTTCATGAGAGAGGGAGACCAAAAACTTTCAGTGAAAGCATTGGTTAAAAAATACCCTTACGCTAAGTCTACAAAAATCGTAAAAGATGGTTGGAACTAAGCACTTCTTTTATTGCTTTTCTCCTTCGGGAGAAAGGTAATACTTTTTGTTCAGAGTTTTATAAATTTTGAATTAAAGGTATTAACTAAAATGAATCAATCACTACTAACACTTACAACTCTTACCCTTTTAAGTACTCAATTACATGCAGAATATGTAGAAACTTTTTTTGACCAAGGTCAGATTAAAGCACAAACAAACTACCTAGATGGTAGCCGTACTAATATGAGAGAAGGTATTAAACATGGACTGGAAAAAGTCTATTATCAATCAGGTCAACTAGCTTATGAAGTTTTTTATGTTCATGGCAAACGTGATGGTAAATTAGCTTGGCTCGACCGTGAAGGACATAAACTCTCTTTTTGTAATTTCAAACTTGGTAAAATGGAAGGTATGGAAAAAACTTTTTTTGTCAATGGACAAGTAAAAAAAGAGGTCAACTATGTCAATGATTTAAAAGAAGGTATACAAAAAGAGTATTTTAGTAATGGACAACTTGCTAGTGAAGTTAAATATATACATAATAAAAAAGAGGGTCTCCAGACAGAATATACTATTGATGGTAAAATTTTATCCACAGTAAACTATGTAAATAATTACAAAGAAGGATATAAAAAGTGGTTTGATAGTAATGGAACAGTCATAAAAAAAACTTTTTATAAAATGGATAGACCTATTAAGATAATGGAGCAAATACAAAAAAAAGAAGACCCTCATATTTATGATGAATTACGAGGACTAAACTTCTCACCAAATAGAGGAAAATAAAATGTTAGGTAAATCACTACTCATACTCAGTCTTTTAACAAGTTATATTTTAGCTTCAGAGCAAGGTCATAAAGGGCATAATCATGCTAAAACAACCCCAAGTAAAGATGTTAACAAAATTTACTATGGAGAAATTTTAAGCATTGAAAATGCAATGGGTTATAAATACCTAAAAGTAAAAGAAGATGGTAAAGAGCTATGGGTTGCCATTGCCAATGCACCTGTAAAAGTTGGTGAAAAAATTGGTTACGATAAACAAACCATTATGAAAGACTTCAAAAGTAAATCCTTAAATAAATCATTCAAAGAAATTATTTTTGCTTCTGATGTTTATTTGGCTGAAAAAAATACAACACCTATAAAAGATTTACAAGATATCCTTGGACTAAGTTCTACAACAGAAACAAAAAAAGAAAAAGCTATTGAAAAAAAGATTTCAAAACCAGCTAAACCTTTTGTTAAAAAAGAGTTTTACACAGTTGAAGAGATTTTTATGTGGAAAGATTTTTTAAAAAATGAAAATATTAAAGTAAAAGGTGAAATTTTAAAAATCTCTAAACAGATTATGAAGCTTGATTGGATACACATTCAAGATGGCACAGGTAACTCAAAAAATAGAACTGATGACTTAGTTTTTACCATTAAGAATATCTCTTTTAAAGCAGGAGATAAAGTTATTGCTCAAGGAAAACTCATTGTAGACAAAGATTTTGGCTATGGGTATTTTTATAAAGTTATCATTCAAGAAAGCTCATTTAAACTGCAATAAACATGTTAATATTTTCATATAAACTGAAAAAAATTAGTTTATATGAAAAAATCATTAACAATAATCATATT
>JALWLW010000111.1 GCA_027081065.1 Campylobacteraceae bacterium | reverse complement strand
CTTATATAAGTTTTTATGTTATTTCATATTTGAGACCCATTTCAAAAAAATATTTAAACATAAAAAAAAATATATAAGAGGAAGTAGAAGAAGTTCAAAACAAATAGTAAGCTATGTTAACTTACTATTAAAAAAATGCTTACTTAGTAAAAAAATTAAAGTTTTTGTTTTAAATTATTTAAACGTTCATTAGAAGCTTCAACAGTACTTAAACTAACTTCTCCTCGTTTAATTAAACTTTTAATACTATTTACTAAAGTACTAGTCTTCACCATACTCTTAACCGAAAGTTGATTTCCAAAAAGTAAAATGTCGTTACCTGCATTAATAGCCAATTTTAACGTGTTTTTTAAACCATACTTTTTACTAATAGCACCCATTTGTAAATCGTCTGTAATAACTACGCCATCAAAACCAAACTCACCACGAAGTTTTCCATTAATAATTTTTTTAGAGAGTGTCGCAGGGTATTTAGCATCTAACTTTTGGTTAAATACATGGGCTACCATTACGGTATCAATAGTTTGAGACTGTGCTAAGAGTCGGTAAGGTTCTAACTCAATAGGTTTCCACAAGTTTGTCACATCAACAAAACCTTTATGTGTATCACCCATTGATGAGCCATGTCCAGGAAAATGTTTAAGTGAAGTGAGTACGCCATTGTCATGCATGGCATCCATAAATATAGAAGCATATTTTACCACTTGTCGAGGATTAGCCCCATAAGAACGCCCTAGTTTATAAATGACATGGTTTCTTTTATTAATGGCTAAGTCAACATCTGGTGCTAAATTGTAGTTAATTCCTACAGAAGCTAACTCTGCTCCCATCTGTTCATAATGTTGCTTTACCCGTGCATCACTTAACCTAATGACATCTGATGCTTTTGGAAATTTTCCATAAAAACCATATTTACGTTTAAGCCGTTGAACTTTTCCACCCTCTTGGTCAACAGAAATGAGTAGTTTCCCATCTTTCGAACAAGCTTGAAGCTCTTGTGTAAGTTTTGACAATTGCCATTTTGTTGAAATATTTTTAGCTTTTTTATGATTGACTGGATTCATGTCAAAAAGAATGACTCCTGCCAGATTATAATTTCTAATATCTTTACATATTTGTGAATTTTGAGGGGCAGATGTTCCCATGAAACCAACCATAAGCATTGAACCTATTTTCTCTTCTAATGTTTTTGAAGGTAAAGATACTACCTCCTCTAAATTATCACTAACATAAGTATTGGTAGCTCTTTCTTCATCGACAGCATTTAAAGAGCAGCCTCCCAAAAGTAGCAGTGTTATTAGACTAAAATATTTCATTTTCATAAGGTATTCCTATAGTTTTTATAAATAAGTGTAATGAACACTATCTATTTTTATCTATTTTTGCTATAATTCACAAAATTTCTGCAAGAGTATATCAAACATCTCTTATTTTTAGGGTAGTATCAACAACTACCCTAACCACATAAGCATACAAAACATTCACTCAAAAAGTGAAATTATTTGGTATCAGCTGCAAAAATTGGGGTCAATGAACGCCATTTACAACTAAAGCAATACCAAAATATGAATGTTTTATTTTAAATAAGCACCAATACCATACCCTACAAATTTAACCATAAAGAAGAACCCATATGACATTTTCAGACTTTAATTTTAAAGATACCCTAAACCAAGCCATTAAAGATGCTGGTTTTACAGAACCAAGCCCTGTTCAAGCTGACGCTATTCCCCTTATTTTGGAAGGTCATGACTTAATTGGTCAAGCACAAACAGGTACAGGTAAAACAGCTGCTTTTGGTCTACCAGTTATTCAGCAAATGAGTGGAGACAAAGGTGTTGAGGCACTGGTAATTGTACCAACAAGAGAACTTGCAATGCAGGTCTCAGATGAACTTTTTCGTTTTGGTAAAACAGCTGGATTAAAAACAGCTACTGTTTATGGAGGAACTCCTTATAACAAACAAATCGAACGAATCAATCAAGCAAACATCATTGTAGCAACTCCTGGGCGTTTACAAGACCTTTTAATGTCTAAAAAAATCAAACTTAATCCATCGTTTGTTATTTTAGATGAAGCTGATGAGATGCTTGACATGGGATTTTTGGATGAAATTAAAAACATCTTTACTTTCTTACCAGAAGATCGTCAAACACTTATGTTTTCAGCAACCATGCCTAAACAGATTAAGATTCTAGCTGAGCAAATTCTAAATAATCCAAAGTCAGTAACCATTACTAAAAGTGAAAGAACCAATACAGATATTGAGCAAATCTTTTATGTGGTAGCTGACTACGAGAGAGATGATGCCCTTTTAAGATTGATTGACTACAAAAACCCTAACAAATGTATTATCTTCTGTAGAATGAAAAAAGAGGTAGATAGACTCTCTTCTTATATGACTGCACAAGGGTTTAAAGTAGCAGCACTTCATGGTGATATGGAGCAGAAACAGAGAGAACATACAATCCGTTCATTTAAACAAGGTTTGGTAGAGATTTTTATTGCAACTGATGTGGCTGCACGTGGTCTTGATGTTAACGATGTAACACATGTATTTAACTACCACATTCCTTTTGATTCTGAATCTTATGTGCATAGAATTGGACGTACAGGTCGTGCAGGAAATAAAGGTGAAGCGATTACATTGGTCTCTCCAAATGAGCTTAGAACCATTAAAAGAATTGAAAAAGATGTGGGAACGGTAATGGTTTCAGAAGTTATTCCAACACGTCAAGAGGTTCAAACACGTAAAGATTCTGATTTATTAACAAAAATTGCCAATACAGAAATTAAAGCTTCTGGTATTGAAATGGTAAAAACATTACAACACGACATGGATATTGTTACCATTGCTCATCTTTTAGCAACCATTGTTCAAGAAGAGATTGATGTAAAAGGTAAAGATATTATTGGTCTTGGAACTGAAGAGGTTAAAGCACTTATTGAAAGAGCAAAAAACTGGAAAGGTGGAGACCGAAATGGTGGTCGTGGACGCAGTAGAAACCGAAGCCGTGGAGGAAACCGTGGACGTGGTGGAGACCGTAGAGGTGGAGAGAGACGTAGTAGAGGAGGAAACCGAGACAGCAGAAACGGTGGTGGTCACCGTGGAAGCCGTAATGGTGGAGGAAATCGAGATAGAGGTTAAAACCTCTATTTCTTAAGAAATTTAAAAATACTTTAACCCTACACTGCTTTTACACAATAAATACATGTTTTCTTGGCTATAATATTCTATAAAACTATATTTCATATTCCAAAGGATTTATTTTGAAAAAATTACTAATTACATTAATTTTTACATTTACAATGTTTTTACAAGCTACAGAAACACCTACATTTAGATTAACAACCATTAATGACAAAAACATAACCATAAAACAACTCAATATTTCTAAAACAGAAACAGGTTTAGAATTTGAAGAGTTTAAAGGTAAAGCTATACTTCTTACACTTTGGGGACATAGGTGTCCTCCTTGTTTAAAAGAAATTCCTGAATTTATCTCATTAACTAAAAAACATAAAGATGACTTAGAAATTGTTGCTATTGAAGCACAACGTTACCCTATTGCTAAACTTAAAGAGTTTGTTCATGAGCATCAAATGAACTACAATGTAATTGCAGGTATTGAACATAGCAACTTTATTGACTACATTGCAACAATGGCTGGATATAGTCGTGGTATACCATTACCTCTTCTTGTTGCTGTTAACAAACATGGTGAAGTAGAACAAGTACGTGCTGGACTTATTAGAGAAGATGAGTTAGAGATGTTAATAGAAGATTTAAACGAGTAACAAACTACATTAAAAAAGGGAAATATAATGAAAGTAACAACAATAAGATTAACACAAATAACAATTTTAACAGCAACTTTATTTCTTAATACAGGTTGTGTTTTTGGGCTTTTTGAAGATGAGCCAAAAAATCAAATTGTACCTACATCTACTCAAACAAATCCATCTCTTATGACCATTGCACCAGAATGTTCTGATGATATCAATGCCAATAGTGCCTGTAATAAAGGTCTCATTACTCCAAAAGAGCTAAAACCTAAAAAAATTGTCACAACAACAGGTGGAGAAATACATCGTCTTAAAAGTATTCAAGGTCAAAAAATCACCATTGTCGAACGCTCTACAGGTTATGTTTTTCCAGAATTTAAAAATAAAATTGTTATTTTAGAAATGTTTGGAAAAAACTGTTCTCATTGTATTAAAGAGATGCCTATTATGAATAGACTTCGGAGACAATACAAAAATAAATTAGAAATAGTTGCATTACAAGTTGAAGGTAAAATGTCACCAATGCAAGCCAATGCATTGATTCGAAGACATAAAATTTCTTACCCTATAATTGCAGGTTCAACAGCAACAAATCTACAATATCATGTACAAAACACTTTTGGATGGACAGGAATTCTTCCTTTTATTATGGTCATCAAAAATGGTGTAACAGAATTTACTTACAGAGGTCAAGTTACTTATAATGAAATAAATGCTGATATTCGTTCTCTCTTATAATCCCCAAGGAAAGAACCTTTTCTTAGCTCTTTTTTCTCTTAAGTTTGATATAATCCTTAGCCCTAAATATTAATAAATAACTAAGGATACTATAATGTCATTTTTAACAAAAACAAATACAACAAAAAAAGGTAAAACCGAAAGCCATTTACGTTGGTGGGTAACACTTTTACTCTCTTTAGCTCTTGCAATTGGTACATGGAATCCTCTTGGTCACCACTTTATAAGTTATATTTCTCAACAAGATATTCTTTCAGGATTCACCCCTTTTGCTATTCTTATCATGATTGGACTCTGGATTTTAGCTTTTAAATCTATTTTACAATCTATTGGGTTCTCAGGGGCTCTTGCTACAATTTTAATTATTTTAGCCTTTATTTGGGGTCTTAACCAATATGGTCTACTTGATTTTTCCAATGCTACCCAAATGGGATGGACAGGTACAATTTCCGTAGGTATTATTATTTGGATTGGAATTAATGCTTCAATTATTTGGAAAACCCTTACAGGTGTTTATGCTACCGATACTGTAGAATCAGAATAAAAAGATTAAATGAAACGACGATATAAAGCACTCATTGCCATTATAGTTCCTGTAATTATCATGGCAGTACTCTCTTATATTCATCCCATTTCATACAATTATATCATGGGATACATGATAGCTGTAGTCCTAGTTTTTAAATCTTCTATTCTATCCCTATGGCTACTTTCCAAATTAAAACTATTACACTTCTTAAAAGGCTTGACCATTTTTCAAGCCGTACTTTTAGGATTAAAAAGATGGCTTATTGACAATGTTGTTTCAAAATGGCTAGACAAACATATTATTAGTCATTTCAAAAAACCTTTTAGAGAGCTTTTTCAATATTATAAAGCCATTAGCTTCAAAACAAAAATCAAAAACTTTTTAATTATTGTTCTACCACTTGGTGTTGGTGTTTGGCTCATGTATCTTACTGATTTACTCACCCATTTAGCCCTTTTTGTCGAACTTAAAGTGATTATCATTGGCTTTTTTAAAGGACTTTGGCTGGTAGTTTCAAAAATTATTATTTGGTTAACCTCTTCATGGTTTGCACCAATTCTTGAAGTATTTGCTCTCTCTTACCTACTTAACTTACTAGAAAAATATTTAGGCGAGAACAATCCCATTAGTCGTTTTTTTAACTATACAGGTAATAAGCTAAATGACTTTTTAGCCTTTATAGGTTTACTCAATGAAAAACATATTGAACCCATACTCAATAAAAATATTTCAAAACGCAGTAAAAACTTTGGTTCAAGTATCTCTAAAATGATACAAAATAAAAAAATTAAAGATGAATACCTCTATTTTGATAATTTACAAAATATTATCTTAAAAGGGCATATCAATGCATACCATTCGTTTCCTGGTATGGAAAAGATGAAAGATAAAAAAGAGCTTTATCGTATAATTAATGAAAAGACTGCTGATAATATTGATATTATTGCTTATGTCTCACGAAATGGAAAAGGAGAATTACTAGAAGAAAAGGTTATTGATGATTTTTATCATGACATATTTTTACTCAAAGGTATTGCTAGTAACCGTATCCATGGAGTAAAAGAACAAAATAATGAAGAAATTGACTACACGGATTTTTGGGTCTTAAACACTAGTAAATATCCTGTTTGGATAAAAAGTAACTCTAATGTAATTAATAATGAAGAGTTAAAAGCCAATGAAATAAAACTCATTAAAACTAATCATCATATAAACTTTAATAAAGAAGATTTATATTTTGAATTTAATAATATTAAAGTTTACCCTAGTCTCATCTTAGACAAGCCGAACTAGACCATTTTCAATTTGAATTAACCCTTCCAATTCTGCTTCATAAACTCGGTCTTGAAATTTAGAGACAGCATCATCAAAAGTTGGTGTGGTCTGACAAAAATAGAAAAAGTCATCTTTTTGAATAAGCTCATTTTGGGGAACTATACCATAGTGATTTGCAAAAGCTTCAATATTATAAATGGGCTTAGCTAAACCTTCTTCTAACAATTTATTTGTTCCCTTACTTTCTCCTAAACGGTGAGGTAAGACATAAATCTCTTTTCCCATCTTTAAAGCAAATTCTACTGAACGTATTGAACCAGAATTTTCATCTGCTTCTGTGACAACTAAAACATCTCCCAAGGCTACTACCAATTCATTACGTACTACAAAAGACCAAGGTGCTGCTTTTGTACTAACAGGGAATTGACTAAGTAAGAGTCCCTCTTTCTCAATATTTTCAATAATATGCCTATTAACAGAGGGATAACGAATATCCAAAGAATTAGCTACTACAGCAATAGTATTATTATATCCTGCAGCTTGATGAACCAAAGCATCAACTCCCATCGCAGCCCCCGAGACCAAACATACCCCTCTTTTTGCTAATGAAGAAGCCAAGCTCTTTGTTTGATACTGAGTATATAATGAAGGTCTACGTGTCCCAACCATAGAGACTTTAGGTTTAGAAAGTAAAGTTGTATCTCCTAAAACATATAATTCCTTAGGATATTTCTTCATAGACTCCAATGCTTCAATATGCTCATAATATTGAAAAATCATTAACTTACTTTCTCATAAGATAACGCACTTGCAGAATAAATTTCACCTGTTTCTACACAATAAGCAGACAAAGTACCAAAGCCTTTTGTTTTTTTCATATAACAACCTGTATCTATATTTACATAATGCTCTGCCATTGATGCTGTATATTTTTGTGGAGTATGTCCAAATATATTAAAAATTGCTTCATTATCAATGGGTTTTACCCGTCCCCACAATGTGACATTTGTAAACTTTTCAATATCTTCTTTGCTCGTATTCTCTTTTAGATTCCATACAGGAGCTATTGCAGAATGAGAAATCACAACTTTACGTCCAGAAGAATGCACAGTATCTAGCTCTAAATAAATAGGTAATTTCTTCATCCACTCAATATCATCTTCAAATTGAAAGATGAACTCTTCAATAAATTTATGAGGGACTATTTTGCTATTTTCTATAGAGATTAAACCATAAGAAAGTAGAGTTTCTCTTCCTCCATGCTTAAGCCAAATATTATCTTGTTCAATTTCTCTATTATTTTTAATATCATCTATAAATTTTGAACCATATTCAATCATCATTACCTCATGATTTCCTTTAACGCAAGGGAGCTTATGCTTTCTGATAAACCTAACAACATGAGCACTTTGTGCTCCTCTATCAATTAAATCACCAACAAAAATAAGTTGAGATCCTTTAGGTGTTTTAGCTACTAAATTTATTAGTGCTTTATACTCACCATGAACATCTCCTACAACACAATAATTCATATCTCATTCTTTATTTTATTTAATATATTATAACAAAATAAAATAAAATATTAGTTATTTAAAAATAAATTTACAATAAAAAAGTAAGTTTTTATTAAATATTATAGATACAATTCATCTCTATGCTACTTATAACATTTTATCCCATAAAAAATAAGCCATACAGGCCACTACAAAAATACCAATAATATTTGCCTTAAATCCAACTTTTGCCATCTCAGCTACAGGTATCACCCTCGACGACATAACAATAGCATTTGGAGGGGTAGCAATAGGTAACATAAAAGCATAAGAAGCTGCTACAGTCGCTGTCATTAAAAGTAAAGTACCCTGCTCTACTGGCATATCTTTAGCAAATTCATAGAAAATAGGAATGGCAATAGAAGTGAGTGCAGTATTCGATGTTACTTCTGTAGAAAAAGCCACAAAAGCTGCGACAAATAAAAACATCCAAAACAGTGGCATATCGGAAATAAATGAAAGTTTTATTGCAATATCACTTGCCAACCCTGTTGAAGAAAATGCCGTAGCAATAGAAAATCCTGCACCAAAAAGCATAATAATCTCATACGGCATATTTCGAGTATCTTCCCATTCTAAAAAACCAATAACTGGAAAAAACATGAGAAGTCCAAAACCTAGTAATACCATTTTTTCATCTAAAGAAAAACCTAAAATCTGTTTAGAAAATGTATTGGTAATTAAAACAAAAGCCAATAATCCAACAATAATATAAAGACGCTTTTGATTTTTATCTAACTTTGGAATTTCTTCATCCCCAATCCCCTCTACCGATTCACCCTGTACCCCTAAAGAAAGTAACCAAGGAAGAATAATTAGCATAATCGCTACTACAGGAAACATCATATAAACCCACTCACCAAAAGCCAGAGTAGGAAGTTGTTTTTCCTCTAAAAATCCTAAGAGAATTAAATTTGGTGCTGTTCCAATAGGAGTTAAAATACCTCCTATACTTGCACCATAAGCAGTTGCTAATAAAAAGCGAATTTTTAACTTAGTATTATCACTCAAATAGAGTGCTACTGGCATAAGCATAAGTGTGATTGTTGTGTTAGAGAGTATAGAAGAGAGCAATGCTGAAGTAATAGCCAAGGCATAAAGAATACCTAAAATAGTTTTAGGGAAAAAGCTTAAAAGTTTAGAGGAAAAATAAAGGTGTAATTTAACTTTTTCAATGGCTAAGGCTAACATAAAGCCACCCAAAAATAAAAATATAATAGACTTGGAATAGTTAGGCGTAACTTGGGAGAGTTCTAATACTCCAAACATAGGAAAAAGTATGATAGGAAGCAAAGAGACCACCCCTAAAGGCAAAGCTTCATTTGTCCAAAGTGTAACAAGCAACGCTACAAGCCCAATAAGTAATGCTTGTATAGCTGTAAAAAATAACAAACTAAATAAAGTAAAGTAAAGCCCTATCACTAGGGCAATAAAAATACCTTTTAATTCTTTATTTTCTAACAAAGGACTTAGTTCTTATCTTGGTCTACAATCTTACCAGCTGAAATCCATGGCATCATCTCACGAAGAGCATTACCTGTTTTAGTAATAAGCTTCTCTTTATCATTAGCACGTTCAGCATTCATACGAGGGTAACCAGCTTGACCTTCTAAAATAAAGTCTTTAGCAAATCTACCATCTTGAATCTCAGTTAAAATTTCTTTCATAGCAGCTTTTGATTCAGCATTAATTACTCTTTTACCAGAAACATAATCACCATACTCGGCTGTATTTGAAATAGAATATCTCATATCTGCAATTCCACCTTCAAACATCAGGTCAACAATTAGTTTTAACTCATGAAGACATTCAAAATAAGCAAGTTCAGGAGCATAACCGGCTTCTGTTAATGTCTCAAATCCAGCTTGAACTAAAGATGCTGCTCCACCACAAAGAACGGCTTGTTCTCCAAACAGATCAGTTTCTGTTTCATCTTTGAAAGTTGTCTCAATAATCGCAGTTCTACCACCACCAATAGCAGAAGCATAAGAAAGAGCTAACTCTTTAGTAGTTCCACTTGGGTTTTGACCAACAGCAATAAGATCAGGAATACCACCACCTCTTACAAACTCAGAACGTACAGTATGACCTGGAGCTTTTGGAGCAATCATTGTTACATTAATATCTTTTCTTGGAATAATTCTTCCATAGTGAATGTTAAATCCATGACCAAAAGCAATAGTAGCACCCTCTTTTAAATTAGGTTCAATCTCATTTTCATAAATCTCTTTTTGATTTTCATCTGGAAGAAGAATCATAATTACATCAGCTTTAGCAGATGCTTCTGCAACAGTTAATACTTCAAAGTTTTTAGCTTCAGCTTTTGCCCATGAGCTACCATCTTTTCTAAGACCAATAACAACATTAACACCTGAATCTCTTAAGTTTTCTGCATGTGCATGACCTTGAGAACCGAAACCAATCATTGCTACTGTTTTTGATTTAATGATATTTAAATCACAATCTTTGTCATAATATACATTTAATGTTGACATTGTTTATCCTTGGAGTTAAAAAAATTTCGCAATTATAGCGTAAGGGTGTTTAAGTAAGAGTATAAAGTAACAACAATAACAAGATTAAATTAGTAAAAAATAAATTATATATAAGTGTAAAATAATTGATGAGAAAAAAATAAAAAAAGAAAGAATTTCAAAGAGGCAGCGACCTACATTCCCAATCCAGACAGGATAAGTATTATCGGCGATGGGAGGCTTGACTTCCAGGTTCGGAAAGGAGCTGGGTATAACCCTCCCTCTAAGCCCACCTCTAAGA
>JALWLW010000110.1 GCA_027081065.1 Campylobacteraceae bacterium | reverse complement strand
AAGTTTGCCTCGGTTACTGTAGCTCTGTGCAGTTTAGAATAGAGCATGGTAATATTCATTACTGTGTTCTCCGTGATTTATATATTTTTAAGTATTATAGCAGATTATTATTTGTATTTGTGTAGAGACAAGAGTAAACTCTTGTCAGAAGTTAGGCTATTTTGCCTGTGATGCAGGGTCAATTGGCTCACCCCACATTTGTTCAGGAATCACATATTCTTCAACAATATTACCACCAATAATATGCTCATCAATAATACGTGTAATTTTCTCTTTAGTTAACTGAACATACATAACATGACCAGGCTCTACCATCATTACAGGACCTTGTGCACAACGTCCAAGACAACCAGTCTGAATTGGCTGAACATTACCAATAATACCTTTTTGCATAAGCGTCATTGACAAGTGCTGCATAAGCTCTTTTGATTCTGGATTATTTTCGCTAATACAACTTGGTTTTGGCATTCCTGGAGGTGCTGATTGTTGACATTTAAACATAAAAAATGCTGGTTGAGGTATACTCATCATAATGAAGTCCTTTTGAAATTTTAATTAGGAGAATATTACTCTTATTTAAAATAGAGACAACTTAAAGTTAAAAAGATGCATTTAACTGCTTCTTTTTTTGTTACTTATGGTAAATAGTCCGTAGCAGCCCTAAAACCAATACCACTTGTACTATTTCCTTTATCTGAATCACTTCCTGTTGTACCTTCTAGTAAATGCAACAATGTACCTCCTCTTACCATTACAGCATAATGGTCTTTAAAAATACCAACACCCATCCCTACATCTAAAGTACTATTTGCACCATAATCTAAATTATTATGATTATAACGAATAATATCAATATCAATATTCCACCAATCTTCTACATCATCTAAAGAGAATTGACGTGTTCCGTTGCTATCAACCAACCATATCAATGTCTTTAAGTACTCTTTTTTACCTGCACCAAATTCATAAATATTTTCATTATATGCATCAAGTGGTACATTTTTATCAACACCTAATAGATTATTTTTTAGACTATGAGCATCTCCACCATTAGCCATATTTGCATTTAAAAGTTTATCTATTTGCACATATTGTTTATGTGAAAGTAAGCTCAACGTTTTTTCACTCTGAACCTTATTTAAACTTGCCACAGCAAGATAAGGAGAGAGTGAAGAACTTCTAGGAGTCAATTGAGCATAATCACTCATAAATGATAACTCTGCCCCTTTAAGTGTATCTACTAAATTACTCTTCATATAGCCCTCTAAAGGTGCTGAACTATTAGCAAGATGAAAATAAGTATCAATAAAATCATAATAACTACCAACCGTATCAATAATCTCTAAAGAAGATATTTCCATACCTGTCTCTCTTGCTTGATATTGAGATGCCCAAAAACCTGTTTCAAGAATACCATCTTCATCTACATCAAAACCACCAGGTACATAAACAAACCCAGCATCAAGCATCTTTATACTTGTTTCCTCTTCAAATATCCAAGGACAACGTTTCGTAGCATCAAGAGGGTCACCGTTAGCACACTCAATCTCTTTGATATTAACTTGACCATCTCCATCACTGTCATTATTTGGATTATTATTATTCTCATCTCTATCATCCACAACACCATCATGATCACTGTCTAAAACATTTGACTCTATCGCATCAATAAGCCCATCATGATCACTATCTAAAATACCCTCATCAAAATCATTGATTCCATCACCATCACTATCTGCTAAATAAGGATTTGTTCCCAAATGTAACTCTGATACATCACTTAAACCATCATTATCATCATCATAGTCTTGTTCATCGTTAATCCCATCACCATCACTATCAACACCATTATCTGCAATACCATCTCCATTAACATCTACATCTGAGATATCATTAATTCCATCCCCATCACTATCTGTTCCATTGTCAGCAATACCATCTCCATCCATATCAACATCTGTAGCATCAGCAATACCATCGCCATCACTATCAGGATTTATGCTATTGGGGTCTTTATCATCAGGTATACCATCATTATCATCATCAGCATCATATAAATTATTAACACCATCTCTATCGGTATCAATTCCATTGTCAACAATACCATCTCCATTAATATCTACATCTTCACCATCAACAATACCATCTCCATCACTATCAGGATTATTATCATTGGTATCAATAGCATCAGGTAGACCATCATTATCATTATCTAATCGATTATCAATCGTATCAGAAATATTATTGATACCATCATTGTCGCTATCTATACCATTATCTAAAGTACCATCTCCATTAACATCTACATCTGAGACATCATTTATTCCATCGCCATCACTATCTGTTCCATTATCAGCAATACCATCCCCATCGACATCGACATCTGCCCCATCAGGAATCCCATCACCATCTGTATCATAATTTCTATCATTAGGATCTTTGTCATCTAATAATCCATCATTATCATCATCTGGGTCATAACGATTATTAATTCCATCGCCATCACTGTCAAGACCATTATCCCAAATACCATCACCATCTACATCCACATCTGCAATATCAATAATACCATCACCATCACTATCAACATCATTATCGTGAACACTATCACCATTAACATCAGCATCTATAACATTAGGTATACCATCCCCATCATCATCAATAATTTCAGAAACACCCAATACCCCTAAGAGATTATCCCTATTTGCTCGGTCTGATCCACAAGCAAATATCAATAAACTAAATATACTTAAGAAGAAAATTTTTCCAAAAAAATTTTTCAATGCTTATCCTTACAATATTTATTAATATAAATAATCTGTAGCTGCTCTAAAACTAATTCCATTTGTTTGTCCAGAATCATCAGTTAATGCTCCAGAAACTCCTTGCGTTACGTCTAAAATAGTACCACCTCTTACAATGACAGCATAAGCATCTTTTTCTGGTCCAATACCATTTCCTAAATCTTGTGTTGCATTAGCCCCTACATCAAACTCTTTAAACTGTGTCTCATTTGCATCCCACCAAGCAGGTACATCATCTTTAAAGGTAAAAGTATCTATAAAAGTACTCGTACTAATTGTATTTCTTAACTGTACAAGGTTTCTAACATACTCTTTTAACTCTACACCAAACTCATCAATAATTAAATTATATGAAAAAAGTGGAACATTTGGGTCAGTGCCTAAAATACCATTACGAATATGTCGTCCATCACCAAGAAGTCCATCAATATTCGGTGTTACTAAATCTGCATCTAGAAGCATTTTAACTTGCATATATTGCTTATGTGTTGGCATTGTAATATTTACATCTAGTACTGTTCCATTTTCATCTTTTAATTGATACCTATTTAAACAAACTTCTGCTAAATATGGTGTAAAATGTGAGATCCTATTTCGTCCAGCCACACTCTCTTCATCAAATATTAACTCGACTCCAGCTAATGCACCTGTTTCTGTTAATAGTGCTTCTTCATAACTTAAAACATCAATATTTCGGTTCAACACTTTAAACTTTCTAGAAATATACTTATTAACATTACCAACATCAGCAATAATCACTTCACTTGGAATTTCTATACCTGCTTCCCTTGCTTGATACCTTGAAATCCAAAATCCTCCTTCATTAACACCATCACCATCAACATCAAATCCACCAGGAACATAAGAGTAACCATGAGTAGTTAATATTCGTCCAAGGCGTGTATCTACAATTGAGGGACACAATGTTGTAGGGTCAGTAGCATTACCCTCTGTACAATTATTTTCTCTAATATTTGATTGACCATCTCCATCACTATCATTTGTTGGGTCTAAAGCATTAATAATATCATTAGCAGGAGTAGGAATCCCATCACGTGCAGGATTATGATTGTACCCCATACTTAATACCTCTGGTGTACTCAAACAAGTCAAGTTAAATTCACCTAGAACATAAGAGTAAATTTCTATCCCATCATCAATCGTATCTCCATCTGTATCGGGGTTACTCGCATTTGTTTCATAATTCAGAACTTCAAAACTATCTAACAAACAATCCCCATCTGTATCAGAACTACTCGCATTTGTCTCATAGATATTAATTTCATCACCATCTAAAAGTCCATCTCCATCCGTATCAGAATTGGTAACATTTGTGTCATAAATATTAATCTCATCACCATCTAAAAGTCCATCTCCATCACTATCGTTATTATCAGGATTTGTACCATAAATGTTCTCTTCATCTAAATCACTTAATCCATCTCCATCACTATCTGTATCTACTACACCAAGTACACCTCTTGAACTATTAGAGTCAGTTGAGGTGTTAGCCCTATCTGAACCACACCCAGCAAAAAAGAAGCCCAAAATCATTAAAATAAATATTTTTCGTATTATTAGCATTATCGTTTCCTTTTAGGATAAAAAAGTTCGGCTTCAATCCGACGATTTTTTGCACGTCCAGAACTAGTAGTATTAGAAGCAATAGGTTGGCTTTCTCCTCTTCCAATAGCTTCTAAACGGTAAGCACTTACCCCCAATGAAGTTAAAGCATGAACAACAGCATTAGCCCGTTTTTCAGAAAGTACAAGGTTAGCTTTAGCCGAACCTCTATTATCTGTATGTCCTGTAATCTTTACTTTACTCCCTTTATTTTGTAAAAGAAATTGAGCAAATTGATTTACTTCAAAACGTGATTTTGGACTAATTTCCCAAGAGTTTGTAGCAAAATGAATTTTTAATGTTGTTTTTATAGGACAACCATAACTATCAACAATAAAATGGCATGGAGTATCAGGACATTGATCTACACTATCTCTAATACCATCTCTGTCTAAATCAGGTGCAGAAATTTTAATGGGACAACTATTTTGATTTATATAAACTACTTGTGGCTCAACTCGGGGTTGAGGCTGAATTACTATTGGTCTGACAATTTCTTTTGGTCTTTGCCTTATAACATTAGGTTTTATTTGAACTTTTGATTGACTTGACAAAGGCATACTCAGTCCAGCTGTGATTATAAACTCATTACCTTCATTATTCCCACCTAAAATTTTCAATGCTTTGGTCTCAACACGTACTTTAAAACCTTGCTCCAAATCTATCCTTACACCTAGACCAGCTTGAACAAAAGGATGACTCTCAAATATATCTGTGATTGAGCCATCAACATATTCATAACCAAGACCAGCTAAGAGATAAGGAATGGTATAGGTGCTATTTTCATATTCATACACACCATTAACAGAAGCTTTTACAAGCGAATCAGCATAATAATTATTCAGGTTTGTATAGTCCAAATCTATTCTTGGACTAATTACATATTTATTATCTTGATAAAAAATACCAACGGTTGGATTTTTAAATCTATTGGTCTCTTCATTTTCTGTAGAGTTTACACCAATATTCATACCAATTTCACGCTCAATATTATTTGCATTGGCAAAAGTTAACATCGTAAAAAGATAAAACAGTATTTTTTTTGACATTATTGCTCCTTTGATTAATTAGAAACAATAACATAGTTTTTTATAATAAAAGTAATTTAGATTATATTTTTAATAATTTAATAATTTACTTATATAAAGAATAACAATTTTAACTATTCTCATAATTTTGGATGTTACCTTTTATTTAATACAATTTTTTTTTATCTAATATCTCTATTTTTCATCATTCCATTTATCACGGTAACTTACAAAATAATCTCTTATATTCTTAGTTAAAATACACCAAGAAGTTGAAACTTTTTCTTTGACTTTTAGTACATATTGTTGCTCTTCTTTTTGAGAATGTTGAAAATCTGGAGGCATCATCGCTCTTGCATTATCCATTAAAATAGGAATAAAAAAGAGTGATACCAAAGTTGCTGCCATAGAACCAAAAATAAGGGCTACCCCTAAACCTCCAAAGATAGGGTCAGTTGCTAAAAGTAAAGAACCTAATATGATTGCTACAGCTGTTAACATGATAGGTTTTGCTCTAGTCGCCGTAGCCAAGGAAATTGCCCTTTTCTTCTCAACACCCTCTTCTATCAGTGACTTCGTAAAGTCAATAAGAAGCAATGAACTCCGTGCTGAAATTCCCATCAGAGAAATAAACCCAATCAATGAAGTCGCTGTCAAAAAGAAATGAGTATCAGAAATAGCCAATTGTAATTTGTCAGTAATCCAATGCCCAATAATGACCCCAATAATAGAAAGAAAAGAACCTATCAGTACAATTCCACTCAAAGCAAAAGATTTATAATAAACCACAATCAATAAAAACATTAGAACTAAAGCAGCAATAAATGCTCCCCCTAAATCTCTAAAAGTATCTAAAGAGACTTTCATCTCTCCATCCCATCGTAAGAGCATCTGCTCCCCTGTTTGCTTATCTACTAAATTTAAGTCAAACATATAAGTGCTAATACCTTCTACTTTAGTAACATTAAATTCATCAGATAATTGCTCTAAAATTTTATCACGTGCATCAAGTAACGGATAAACTTGACTTACCATGTCACATTCAGCTGTAATACCAACATAATTTTTAAGGTTTTTTCTAAAAATAGTAGGACTAGAACGTGTACTTTCAATACTTACGACTTCAGAAAGTGCAATCATCATTCCTTGACGGTTCATCAACCTAAGAGAAGAGAGTTTACTTTGAAGTGCCTCTTTAGAATTTCTTTCTAGAAGACGTGTTTTTTCATTTAAACGTAAAAATATTGGTATTTGATCTTGCTGATTACGTGTATTTTTAACAGCAACAGCTGTCCCTTTAAATGCCAAATAAGTTATTTGATTAACTTGATCAACACTTAAATCTGAGCGAATAATTTTTTCTTTATCTGGTACAAGATTAAACTTCGTATAAAAATCATCTTGCATGATGTCCACATCAACCAAGCCTTCAGTTTCACTCAAGACCTTAGCAACACGTAGCGCTGTATTACGTAACAATCTATCATTTTTTCCAAAAAGTTCTATAACAATGGTCGCCAAAGTAGGAGGACCAGAAGGCATCTCTGTAAAACGAATAGAAGTATAAGGAACAATCTTCCCACATAAAGCTTGAATCTCTGGACGTATACGGTGTACCATCATATAAGAGGGTTCATCTCGCTTATGTTTATCTGTTAAATTAATAACAACCTCTGCTTGATTCTTCATGTTTTTAAAAGCAGAACCCTTCACCAATCCAGCATAATCAAGAGGTGCACCCTGCCCTAAATTAATGCTCATGTTTAAGACCTCTTTCTCATGTTTCATATAATTTACCACACAAGTAGCAACTCTTTGTGTCTCTATCATCGAAGCATTGGTAGCTGTGTCAATATAAATGGTAAAAGTATTGGCTGATTTTCCTGGAAGCATTTTGGCTTTAACCAATTTACTAGGTAACATCAAAATAGCCCCCATCATAGAAGCTATAACAATAAGGGTTACCAACCATTTATTACGTTTTTTGGAAATAATGTTATAGACAAAATTCTCCATTAGCTACCCTCCTCTTGATGCTCTTTAAACTTAATCAGTTTTTTTGCTAAATAAGGAGCAAATACATATGCTACAAATAAAGAGACTGCCAATGCAACAGGTACATTTAAAGGAATAGGGGTCATAAACTGTCCCATCATGCCCCCAACAAATGCCATAGGAATCATGGTTAACATAATTGCAATGGTTGCAATGTTTGTTGAAGGTCCAATCTCATCAGTAGCTTGAATAATTATTTGAGAAAAAGAGAGTCCTTTAGATTCAGGAAGATGCATACGACGGTGAATGTTTTCAATGACAATAATCGCATCATCAACAATTAACCCCAACGAAAGTAAAAAAGCAAAAAGTGTAATACGATTAATTGTTTGGTCAGTCATATAAGCAATAAAAAGCGTTAATGCCAAAATCATTGGAACAGCAATGGTTACAACCAAAGATTCACGCCAACCCAAAAAAGGAATGAGTATCGCTGCAATAATAAAAATGGTAATGACCAGATGATGTACCAATTCATTAACAGCTTCATTGGCACGGTCACCATAATTACGTGTTACAATATATGAGACCCCTTGTTCTTCAAAAGTCTCTTTATGCTTCGCCAACTCTTCTAAAGCATCTTTAGCAATGGTTACAGCATTTGTCCCTTTTAACTTAGAAACCGTTAACGTAATTTGTTCCCCAACATCTTCAAATACTAACTTATTATTCTCTTTTTTCTGATGTGTTAACAAAACAGACTGAAAATTTTGAATGTCATAATTATATTCTATGGTTGCCAAACTTTTTAAATAGATTGGTGAGCCCTTATATTGGGCTACAATAAGATTTTTTAAATCATCAATATCTTCAATGGCATTTTTAATACCAAAGACCGTTAACTTTCCTGTAGAAGAAGTCGTATCAATTTCAGGGGAATTGGTAGAGATAGAACGAATAGCCTTCGCAACTTGCCCTAAAGAAATGTAATAAGCTGAAAGCTTTTGTAAATCAATTAAAACATTAAATTGAGGTTTTTTTACCCCCTTTAAAGTCGTTTTTGCCACATTATCTAAAGCATTAATATCTTGTTGAATCTCACGAATGGTTTTATAAAGCTTAATATTATCTAACTTTGTTTCTGAGTTTTTATAAAAAGAGACCGTTAAAATAGGAATATCAATATCAATATCAAAAGGTTTAATCAGTGGAGGCATTGTTCCTTTAGGAAGTTTATCCATATGTTGCATCACTTTGTCATAAAGCTTAAGGTTTGAAGATTCTCGGTTTTGCCCAATGTAATATTGAACATTTATCATTCCAGCATTATTGAGTGCTGTCCCATAAACATGCTCAACCCCTTTTATTTCACGAATACGTCGCTCTAAAGGTTTAACAATAACATTCTCTATCTCTTTAGGAGTTGCCCCTGGTATACCAATAATAATAGACCCACCACTCACTTGAATCTGAGGATCTTCTTCTCTGGGCATCACTTCTAAAGAGACATACCCAAGTAAAATTATGGCAAAAGCGAGTATGGGTGTTAAAGGATTCGCTAGAAAGATTGTCGCAAGATGTCCTGCAACATTTTTTATCTTATAAGGCTTCATATATTCAGTATAACAAAAATAATTTATAAAAATCAGTAAATTAAATAATTATTAATTTTTTTTGTTAATTAAATTACTATTCTTCTCTCTTTCTCTTAATTTTCGTTCTCGACTCTCTAATTCACGTTCCCAAATCTCAATTTGATGCTGTTGCTCTGCTAAATCTTCAGCATAATTACTATTTTCTTCTTGTTGAACCTCTTCATCACTAGAAGTATCCACTATTTCTTCATTGAGATCAGATACTTCTTTTTCTTCTTCAACTATACCAACTTGAACAATACGTTGATTAGTCGCTATATTCCCATCACTATCTGTTGCCATATACATAACCGTATATCTACCATTTGCAAAAATATCAATATTGTCTACAGATTCAACAAACAGTTCACCATCTTCTTTATCATAGGCACTTACTCCAGCTTCCACATAAGTTTCCCCAAGCTTAAGAGAAAGATGAGCTTTTCCTTTCATCTCAAGTACAGGTAAACTATTAGTAAAATGCTTTATTTTCTTCTCTTTTATAACAGCTTTTTTGATAATTTTTTGAGACTTCATTTGCTTAGTAGAGGTATAAACATTATCAATACTACCACTGCCTCTAACCACAAAACGTTTAATGCCAAGGACTTTAACACGATTATCAAAATATGCCAAATCTTCTTGTACATTCCGTTTATATGTTTGCCACCTGTTACTTAATGCCTCGCTTCCAATACCATACTGCTTATAACTTTGTGATATACCCGGCGTATAAATAAGTAACTGTCTACCCCTATTGGTATCTAAAACCACCATAATCGTAAAGTCCTCAGTAAACTTCATATCCCATTGAAGCCAATATTCATGAGGTTTTGTATCTTTTAGACTTAAACCATAAGCAGTTTGTGTACCTTTTCCTTTAAAGACAATCGTTCGACTTAACTTTTCACTATCATAAAGATTTTCAATAGAAGAAGAAGTATTTTGAAATATTTGCCACCTCGAAGTCTTATTATCTTCAGCATCTTCATGGAGAGTTGAAAATAAATACAAAGGACTAAATAATATAATAAAAAAGCATTTTATATTTAACATATATTATTATATCATATTAAAAATTGTTCTATATAAAAATTAACCTTGATAAAATGTTGCCCATCACCATCAATAGCAATCATATACTCAAACCCTTCTTCTTTAGCCATTCTAGCTGCTGTTAAAAGTGCTTCCCCTTTACCTTTGTTCATCGTATGTCTCATAACCATAAGCCGACTATCTTTTTCTAATAAATCTTCTACTTTGTCATCTGAACCATCATCAACTACTATGACACTTAAAGAAAGTAAAAGCGCATCTTTCACTACTTTTGCAATGGTTTTTGGATTATTATAAACAGGAATAACCACAACTACTTTTGAATTCATTTAACCTTCTTTCTCTTCTTAGATTTTTTCTCTGTATAAGCTTGAAGAAAAAAATAAACCCCAATAGAGATGAGAATCATAATAAAACTTTGAACCTGTCCCATGGTTAACCAGTCACCATACAAATAACCTAATTGAACATCTGGCTCTCTCCAAAACTCTGCAACAAACCTAGCTGTTCCATATAAAACTCCATAGAGCCCAATTAAAGCTCCATCAAAACGCCTTCTCTTTCTATAAAAATAAATTAAAATAGCAATTAAAATGCCTTCTAAAAAGCCTTCATACAGTTGAGATGGATGTCTTAGTACTCCATCAACATAAATCCCCCATGGAATATCAGTAGCACGTCCAACCAACTCTTGATTTAAAAAATTTCCTATACGCCCAAAAACAAACCCCACAGGTACAGAAAGTGCCACAACATCTAAGATTTTATAAATTTGTCCAGGATTTCTTCGTGCAAATAGATAAGAACCAATCGCAGCACCAACCACTGCCCCATGATAACTCATCCCCCTAATGCCTACAAATTCACCATTTGAAAAAGGATTAAATATCTGCCAAGGTTGACTTAAATAATAAAAGGTATTAGAGTCATAAAATAAAATATACCATATCCGTGCTCCTAAAATAATACCTATTTCAATCCATATAAAATAAGAATCAATAGTCACTTCAGAAATTGACATATTATCTTTTTTAATAATCCATTTAGCAAACCACAAGGCAACTAAAAGTGCTGAAATATACATAATTCCATACCAATGAACCGATATAAAGCCTAAATCTAATGCCACAGGATTAAAATGTTCATACACATGATTCCAAGATTCCATATCACTCCTTTAGCATAAATAATTATAACATGTATCTTTAGGGTAAACCATTAACTATTGGTTAATTATTCATTGTTTGATGATTAATAGTAGTAGACTATAATTTGATTAAGACAAACAAATGTCTTTAACATTGTTCACGAGATTAAGTATGTAATTGAACTCCTTTGAAATATACTCCCTTGATAGAACATATTTAAAACCTCCTTTGTAATAGCCCTCGTGGGCAATGTTAAAAATATTTTTTGTTTGCTCTTACTTTTTACATTTCTCATGATATCATTATCTAATTAATTTTTAAAACTTTCAAGGATTTAGCATTATAAATATATTAATGATAGAAGATGACTATGAGATAGCACAAATTCTCACCGAGTATCTTACCAAACATGACATTAAAGTAACTTCAGTAGAAGAACCCTATATGGGTCTTTCACTTTTAACACAAGAATCATTTGAGTTACTAATTTTAGATTTAACCTTACCTGGAATCGATGGCTTAGAAGTTATTCCAAAAATCAGAAAAACTTCTTCAATTCCAATTATTGTCTCTTCGGCACGTGATGATATCACAGACAAAGTTATTGCTATGGAAAGAGGAGCTGATGATTACATGCCAAAACCTTATGACCCTCGTGAATTAGTAACCCGTATCAAAACTATTTTAAGACGTACACAAAATAATACAAAACCTCAATATTCCAATAGTTTATTTGAACTCAACAATGATGCGAGAACCATTATTTTTAAAAATGTTATGATGGAACTTACAGCTGCTGAATTTGAAATTTTGTCCATCCTCATCCAACATGCTGATTCTGCTATTTCAAGAGAACAACTACTTTATGAAAGTGCACATATTGATGATAACTCTTCGATTAAAAACATTGATGTTATCATCTCACGTGTTCGACAAAAACTTTCTAAAATTGATCCAAAAAATACCTACATTAAGCCTGTTAGGGGTATAGGCTACCTACTTACTGAGAAAATTTAATGCGAAACATCTCTGTTTCTGCCTTTATTAACACACTCTTTGCCCTTGTTTTAACCCTATTATTTACTGCACTTTTTTTATTTATTTCATGGGACAAAGAACGACAAAGAATTGATGAAATTAATCGTTATAAGCTCATCTCTAACTTACTACTTTCAACAGCCAAACTACAATTAACCAAAGAGAGAGAAAAAAAATTCTATAAAGATTTCGAAATTAGACCTGTTTCCGCCGATGAAAGTAAGCTTTTACTATTAAGTAATGCAGAGATTTTTTTTGAAAGTGAATCAGTCTATGGAAAAATGCAAATTTTCACCATTGCAAAAAACAAATATATCTACTTACAGCGTTTTGGTTATAGCCTAATGCTTCAAGACAAAAAATCCAATAAAACACGTTTTACCGTCACAATACTTATTGCCATTCTTATTGCCATCCTTTTTATCTTTCTTTACATTGCAATTATGCGAAAGCTCTCTCCTTTAAAAAAATTACATCAACAAATTGAAGAGTTTTCACAAGGAAACATGAATATCCGAATTAACCAACGTTCAACCGATGAAATCGGGAAAATAGCCAAAAGTTTTGATGATGCCCTTCATCATATTCGTAGTTTACTAGAATCAAAGAACCTTTTTATGCGTAATATGATGCATGAGCTTAAAACTCCTATTACACGAGGACGCATTGCTATTGAAATGATAGAAGATGGTAGCTCGAAAGAGATGCTTATTCGTGCTTTTGAAAGAATGAATCAACTCATTGGCGAATTAGCTCATGTTGAACGTTTAACCACACAAAATTTTCAACCTCGACTCAATGAAGTAAACATAGACAATATTATAGAAGAGAGTATTGGTTTACTACTTTGTGACAGAAGTCAACTAACCATCAAGACTGAACATGAAGAGCTAAAAACTGATGCTAAACTTTTAGTCTTAGCCATTAAAAACTTATTGGATAATGCCATTAAATATGCTGAAGATAATAAAGCAAATATTGTCACCAATCAAAAAAGTATCAAAGTTATCTCTCAAGGTAAAAGTCTAGAACATCCTCTAAGCTTTTACCTTGAGCCCTTCACTCAAGAAGAGAAACGTAATGCTGGTTTTGGGCTAGGTTTATATATTGTCAACAATATTGCTAACCGTTTAAATTATACTTTAAATTATTATCATAAAAATGGTCACAATATTTTTGAACTTCGACTCAAATAATATAAACTATAAAATAGGTTTAGCATAACTATCAGTACGCTTAGTCCAACCTGCCATCCATCTACGTTCATTTTTAGCTGGTGGTGAATTTCTCACCCTACGTTCTAAAATTTCTTTTGCCGATCTTGAAAATTCCATTAAAGCATAAGGTCCAGGTTGAACAGGTCTCATATTTTGAAGTACTTGAAGTAATCCCCAACCCTGACCATTGTAACGCTCAGTTGCTTTAATCCCTTTACCTTTAAAATTAATATAGTCAATTAATGGATAAAGTCCCCCTCTGGTTGCGACTAAAGCATTGTAGTTATTTACAATATGTTTTCTATCTTTAGCTGCAACATACTTAACAATTTCTGGAATTGACGCATGTAATCTATCAAAAAAGAACTGTGTTTGTAAGGCTTTTGTATTTAAAAGAAGTGTTTTTAACTGCTGAAACTCTTTGTCACCTCGTGAACGTTCAAAACTCTCTCGATTACTCCATGGTGCACCTGTTTTTCTAGCATGATATAACCATGCAGGAATTTGTACCTTATTAGCAATATAATAATCAATCATTGCAGGAAAAGTTTCATCAAATACTTTAGGTTGTCCTTTTGGATACCAAATAAAATGTCCAATTCCAATAGAAGGAAAAGTCTCATTTTTTGACCAGAACATTAAGTGTTCAGGGTTTCCTGAAGTCTCATTTTGATAAATTTTTTCAGCAATGATATTTAACTCATATTGTGATAATTTTGGCTTCGTTACATCCTCTGGATACTCAACAGCCCCTTTTGTCTGTTTTGCACAGCCGGTTAAAAGTAGTGCTGAGAGTGCAACACCTAGCCATATTTTTTTAGATACCATTCTATTCTCCTAATAAATTATATTTTTTTAAAGTATAGGAAAAAAAGACTAACATTCTTGTTAATATAGTAAATTAGTCTCTTAATCACAATAACGCTTTAATAAATCTCCATAAGCATCAATTCGTCTATCACGAAGAAATGGCCAAATATCACGTACCTCTTTAGTTCTTTGTTTATCAATCGTGGCATAGAGAATCTTTTGCTTTTTACCAGCTTGTGCAATCATCTCTCCTTGTGCATCACACACAAAAGAGTTCCCCCAAAATCGAATACCCTCCATAACTCCTGTACTATCTTTTTCAAATCCTACTCTATTACATGAAAGTACAGGAATACCATTGGCTATGGCATGAGAGCGTTGAATGGTTACCCATGCCTCTAACTGTCGTTTTTTTTCAGCTTTAGAATCACTATCAAACCAACCAATGGCAGTAGGGTAAATAAGTACTTCAGCACCCTTTAATGCCATAATTCTTGCAGCTTCTGGATACCATTGATCCCAACAAATTAAAACGCCCAATTTTCCTACTGATGTTTCAATAGGTTCAAACCCTAAATCACCTGGTGTAAAATAAAATTTTTCATAAAAACCTGGGTCATCAGGTATATGCATTTTTCTATATTTTCCAGTAACTGTACCATCTTTTTCAAATACTACTGCTGTATTATGATACAAGCCTGCTGTTCTACGTTCAAATAAAGAGGTGACCAAAACAATCTTATATTTGTTAGCAATTTTTGACCAGAACGCAATGTCTTTATCATAATCTTGGGCATATGCAAAAAAATTAGTATCTTCACTTTGACAAAAATACTCATTTTGATGCAACTCTTGCAAAACAATTAATTCAGCACCATTAACAGATGCTGTTTTTATATCATATATAATATTTTTAATAAATTTTTTTTTGTTACTAAAATACTTTTTTTGAATTAATGCTACTTTCATTTAACTACTTTTTACTCTATTTGTTTACCGATTATTAATAAACTGATATTATAGAGTTATATCAGTTTTCTTATTATAAAACAAGTTTTTATTTAAAATTAATTTTTTATATTAAATATTATTTTAAGTTTTATACTGTTATACTAGCAATACTAGACAAGGAAATAAAATGTTGAAAAATAAACTTTACTTATTTATTCTCATACTCTTACTACTCATTGGTTGTGGAGAAAACAATTCTAACTCTCCCACTATTGTTATGGGTGAAGAAAATTTATTTTCAGACTTAAGCTCTTCGGAACAAGAAACACTAAACTATTTAAACACAGAACAGCAAGAACTTTTAGATGCAATTAATGCCCAACGAGCAAAAACCATTACCTGTGGTGACCTAGGAACTTTTGGTCCAGTTCATCCACTTACCTGGAGTCCTGAACTTTATGCTTCAGCACTTGAACATGTGACAGATTTAGCTTATAGTAATACCTTTTCTCATGATGGTTCAGGGACAGAGTACGATATTACAGGTAATGGAAGACCCAGTAAGTTCTATGAACGTATCGTAGCTAATGGTTATGCTGACTACTATTTTGTAGGAGAAAATCTAGCAGGAGGACAACGATCCTTAGAAGAGGTCATGGAAGCATGGATGGCAAGTCCTGGGCACTGTGCCAATATTATGAAAAATACTTATACTGAAGTTGGTGTTGCCATTATTATTAAAGAAGACAGTATCTATCAAGTCTACTGGGGACAAAACTTTGGAAGTAAAAAAAGATAAATAATTAAAAAGGTATCTGCATTGTAGAACAGTGTAAGCTCCCCCCCTCTTCAATTAAGCGTGAACATTCCACTGGGATTATCTCTATATTTTTAAAAAACTCTTTAAATATTTTAAACATAATTTTATCTTCCTTTACTCCATAAGTCGGATAGATTAAAGCTCTATTAGTGATTAAAAAATTCACATAAGTAGCAGGTAGACGATTTTCTTCTTCATCATATTTTGCAGTAGGTAAAGGTAAAGGCAAAAGTTTATAAAAATTTCCCTCACTATCTTTAAAACTTTTTAACTGCTCTTCCATCTTTTTAAGCTCATCATAGTGTTCATCTTCTTCGTCTAAACACTGCACATACATAATGGTATCAGCAGATACAAACCGAGCTAAAGTATCAACATGAGAGTCTGTATCGTCCCCAACTAAGTACCCATGGTCAAGCCAAAGCACTCTTTTAGCACCTAAATACTCAGCCAATTTTACTTCAACCTCATTTTTACTCAGTCCACCATTACGATTAGTATTACAAAGACAAGCCGAAGTCGTTAAAATAGTCCCTAACCCATCAGACTCAATAGAACCACCCTCTAGCACAAAATCTATGCTCTCAAGTGGAGTGACTCCCATATAACCTTTTTTATGTAAGACTCTATTGACCTCATTATCCAAAGAGGCTTCAAACTTTCCACCCCAAGCATCAAATTTAAAATCTAAAAGCTTTACTTCACCATTTTCAACTATGGAGATGTACCCAAAGTCTCTTATCCACGTGTCGTTAGTAGGTATCTCTATGAAACTCATGTTCCGTGTAGAGCAAAACAAATCTGAAATATCATCTTTGTTATCACAAATAATGTAGACAGAAGTCTTATAAGCTATGGCTTGTGCTATACGTATAAAAGGAACTAATGCAGAGTTTAAGTCACTGTTCCAATCACTGTTTTTATGTGGGAAAGCCATGAGTACGGCTCTTTGTTTTTGCCATTCGGCTGGTAAATATTTCACTTTCTTCTCTTTTTATATTTTGGTTAAGGTTTGATATAATTCAACATGGCATTTATTAAAATAAACAAACAAAATTTTTTTCATAACTTATCTCAATTTATATTAAAAACAGGTTCAAAAGAATCCATAGGAATCGTCCTAAAAGACAACGCTTATGGTCATGACTTAGAACTCATGGCAAAACTCTCACAAGAGTTTGGACTTACCCAAGCCGTGGTGCGTACTTTTAATGAAGCTCAAATTATTAAGCCTTATTTTGAGCATATTTTAGTACTTGGTGACAAAGCCATTGTTGATGATAAATGTTCCTTTACACTGAACTGTTTAGAAGACATAGATAAAGCAGAAAAACATTCAACGGTTGAACTAAAAATTGACACAGGAATGCATCGAAATGGTATCGCTTTTGATGAAATAGAAATAGCACTTAATCTCATAAAAGAAAAAGAGCTTATTTTAAAAGGGGTCATGACCCATAACCGTTCAGCCGATGAATTAAGTAGCGAACTCTTTTGGCAACAAAAAAATTTTAAAAAAGCCGTAGGTGTCACCATGTCACACGTCAAAAACATACGCACCCACTCATTCAACTCTGCAACCTCTTTACGTTTACCTTGCGAGAATGAAGATTTAATTCGCCTTGGCATAGGAGCTTATGGTTACTCTGAACTTCCTTCTATTTATGATACTTTAGAACTAAAATCCGTACTCTCCCTTTGGGCAAAGAAAGTCGCTACAAGAGAGCTAAAAAAAGGTCAAAGAGTGGGCTATGGTGGTCAATTTGTAGCTCCTAGAGATATGACGGTTTCTACTTACGACTTAGGCTATGGTGATGGGTGGATGAGAAGTAATGCGTTTGAACCATTTATTACAGCTGAGGGCTTACCCCTACTTGGTCGTGTCTCTATGGATTATGTTATTTTAGAATCTACCAAAAATGAAGTTTGTATCTTTGACAATGCTTTAAGTGCTGGAAAACAGTTAGGTACAATCTCTTATGAAGTCATGACTCAACTGCATCACAATATTAAGCGAGTAGTTTCATAAAACTACTTTTTACCTGTGATTTATAGCTTTTTAACTCTTCCTCTTCTAACTCCTCACTTTTACGTAATTTTGAGTGAACTTTCTCTAACTCTTTTCGCATAGAGGCATCCATTATTTTTTCACTAAATGATGCATTTTCTAAGTCCAATTCACTACGTTTCGCATGGGAACGTTTGGCAATGGCTGAAGCATGATACAAAGAACGTCCTAACAAAACATACGGAAAATTCAAATTTTGCATAGGTCCAATGCTAAGTTCACGTTTTCCTAAATTTTGCCCTAAAACTTTTACTTCATACAAATTGTCAAAACCAAACATTGCCCCAACACCTCCAACAACACCCCCAATGAGTGAGCCTAAGAACAAAGAAGACCCTCCAACTAAAAGGTCAAACCCTACCCCTGTCACAGCTCCTGCAGAAGCCCCTGTAACGACAAGTTCTTTTTGACTTAAACCAAAAATAGAAGCTGACTCTTTAGAAAAGAGTCCTACTTCATCAAGTTCTAATTCATCTTCATGCTTTTTAATGTTGACATGATTCCAGATACTTTCTATCTTTTTTCTTTCACGCACTTCATAATCAATAATTTTATTACGATAAGCTAACTTTGCATTCTCTTCTTCTTTTTGCGAGACTGCTTCACCTTTAATATTTTCTCTATGCACAAAAGAGAGTACATTCACCATATAGTCTACAATAGTATCTATACTATTTTCAATTTTTTGCACATACAAACTGTCTAAAACAGCAATGGCTTTTTTAATTGATTTGGTCCACTCCTCTTTAAGCTGTGCCATACTTTCAAGAAGTTCAAGGTGTTCTTGATGTCCAGCTGTAATAGGGTTGTAGGTACGTACCATACGAAAGTACTGTCCTAAAGCCCTTGTCCACTCTTCTCGGTAATCTTCTTCTCCTATAAGATTCAAAATTGCCATAGAAGGTTGTCCACACCAACGTAAAATCTCCATCTCAACTTCATACTCTGCACCATACGGCTTTGAAGCATCTACTACGTAAATAATACCAGCACCATTTAAAATCGGTTCAAGTAGCTCAACTTCATCTCTAAATTTATCACTCTCTTTATGTTCAAAAACAAATTGTCTAATGACCTCAATACGTTTGTCAGCAGCAACATCACCATGCTCTTCAAGCCATGCATAAACACGTCTTGCTCTTTGAAAACCAGGGGTGTCAAAAAGTTCATAAACAATCTCACCATCTACTTTTAAAGGAAAACCCCGTTTTATCTGTGTTGTTCCAGGGGTATTACCAATCTGAATAGAGCCATCCAGTGCCAAAGAAGCCACAATACTACTTTTTCCTTTGTTCGGGTGACCTACTACAGCAAACTTTGGATAACTTTCATTAGACATCAATAACTCCTAATTTATCTGAATCTATTTGCTCTAGTTTTTTTAACCAAACCTCTAAGTCACTCTTCTTACGTTTATAATTATTTGAAACTGTTCCCAGAGGACAAACATCTACTTTATGAAGCTCTTTTTTTAACAATAACTCTTCTATAAAATCTATAAAATCCATCGTAGGAGGCTCCCATGCCTTAACATACAATAAAACACTATCCTCTAAACTAGAGAGTATCTGTTGGTCTTCTTTAAAAGAGTTGCGTCCTCCAACACTCTTAACAATTGAAGCTTTAATATTAAACCTATCTTCAATCGACAATAATTCAGATTCACTGTAGTTCCAACCAAGTAAAGCGTGATACTCCATCGAAAATTCCCGACTCTCCGTAGTGAGTTCTTGTTCCGAAACATCTAAATGCTCTTCAATGTTTTGTGCACGAGTTGAAACATAAGGAATGGCAAACTCTACAAGCAACTGCTTTGCCCCATCAATGGCTAAAAACTCTTTTTTTAAAGCTCTTTCTAGTCCATAATGTGTCCAAAACCAAAAGACCAAGCGTAAAAGTAAAGCATAAGTAAAGGTTGCCATGGCTAAAAACTTCCACCATGCCCCTAGTTTATCGGCATTATGAATCATATTGGCATCAAGTTTTTCACCCAAACGAAAATAGTGAGACATCTCAATTAACTCTAAAGAGGGTACAGCTGAAGGGAAAATCCCATGCCAAGGATAAGACAAATAATTCAATAAGGTCTGAAAAGAACTGGGGTCTATTTGAAGTGTGGTACTCCAACCAAAAGCAATATCTTTGGTTATGACCATGATTAACAAAGCAACAAAAAGCCCCAAAGCAAACAAAAATGAAAAGAGCTGTAAACGTTGTAAAAATAACCATTTGCTAAACGTTGCTGAAAAAGGTAAGGTTTCAAATTTAACTTCTTTTGAAAAGGGGAAAAAATTCAATACTTTTTCCAAGTAATAAATAGGCGAAAAATGATTAAAAAGATTCGCCCCAATATTACCTGTAAACATAGACAATAAAGTAAGCGACATACTTAGTAATGGTAAAGCCACCATGACTAATAATAAATAAAGAATATTAACGGGCTGTGCCCCCGAATAAGAGAGTAAGGCAAAACCTGAAAAAAACCCTAATAAAAGAGTGAAAGAGCCAATAAGAAAAGAAGCAATATTCCAATAGTGTAAATATTTTTCGGAGACCAATTCATCGGTTACGCGATAAAGATTTTCATCTTTCCATGCTAATAATAAATTAATCTTATTTGGTGTTGTACCAGGAACAGCTTTAGACAAAGAAAAAATACGATTTTCCTCATGAGAACCTCGATATTTCTCAAGAAGTTGATGTAAATCTAAATACGATTTTAAGGTAATTTTATTATTTCTTTTTTGCATTAATCAGCTTTACTTTTTTGGGCTAATTATACGCATATTGGACTTAAAAAGTCTAAGGAAAAGGGATAAGTCCTTTCGCCATTCCTATAGGGTTAAGCATACTTACTCCTGTGTTCATGTCTGTTTGCATATCATTAATATTTAAACTCATCTTTTTAACGGAACGGCTCATAGAACTAATATCTTTTGCCATGTCTGATTGAATATTTTTAACATGTAATGTCATCTCACCCATATAAATATTCATCGCTTCCATCCCAGTACTCATTTTATCAATTTTTTTATTAATAATAATTAACTCTTGGGACATGCTCACAACAGAACTACTCATATTTCCCACATATCGAGTCATGTCATACATCATTTTTGCAAAAAACAACATTAACATTACACCAAAGGTTGTCACCAGTATCATGAGAATACTTGTCTCTTTTCTTAATACATTATGCATTCTTACTCCTTATAATTGTTATACTCTTTAACTATATAAAGAATAACAAAACTGTGTGATAAGTATGTGAATCCTCCCTTAGTATCTCACTTAAAATTGTAGTTGGCTTAAAATGAAACAAAACTTACATTTTTTCTCTACAATATATAATATTGACTAATTTAATTTAACTATTTGTTAAAAAATATTTTTTAAAAAATTTATTTTGCTATTATTTCACAAGTAAACTAAGGATAGATTCATGGCAAAAATTACTTTCATTTCATGAAATGTCAATGGCATTATCTTAATGAATACCACTTTGACAATATTGCTTATTTTAACGTCTACTTCCCCAATGGACAACGTAATAAAGAGAGACTTATATATAACATGGAATTTAATGAACGTTTTTTAAAATATATAAATGCTCTTAAAAAAGAGGGTAAGTCAATTATCGTCTGTGGAGATGTTAACACAGCACATACAGCGATTGATTTAGCTCGTCCTAAAGCCAATGAAAAGACTTCGGGTCGTGAATGGATGGATAAATTAATAGATAACGGTTACATTGACACCTTTAGATATATTCACGGAGTTGAAGCGACTGAACGTTATTCATGGTGGTCATATCGTGCAAGTGCAAGAGCTAGAAATGTAGATTGGAGAATTGACTACTTTTTTGTTTCAGATGATTTAAAACATAAAATTATAGATGCAAATATCTTAGATCAAATCATGGGAAGTGACCATTGCCCTATAATATTAACTTTGGACATTTAAACTCACAATAATTATCAACAAAGTATAATATTAAAATAATATATATTTTTCATATTAAAATATTAAGGAAATAACTTAATGCGTAAATTAAAAAAAATAAATCACGAAATTAAGTGTGCCACACAGCAAGTTATTGTTAGCCGTACTGATCTCGAAGGTAATATTGTCTACTGTAATCCAACATTTTTAGAAGTAAACAGCTTTAAAAGTTCTGAAATTATTAACCAACCTCACAGTATAGTACGTCATCCAGATATGCCTAAAACTATTTTTTATATTATTTGGTCAATTATAAAACAAGGCTTACCCATTCAAGCTGTTCTGAAAAACCAAACCAATGAGGGTGAATATTATTGGACACTTATAAGCATTAAACCTCAAAAAGATCGAGATAACAAAGTCATCTCTTATGTCTCTTATGGCAAACAAGCACCTGATGCCGTTATTAAAACTATTGAACCTCTTTACAATATTCTCTCTGAAATAGAACATGATATTAGCATAGATGCTTCACTCAAATATTTGGAATCACATCTTAAAGAGAAAAAAATGACTTATGCCCAATATATGAAGCACCTAACTAAAAACCGTGAATTTAGATGTCTTTGTGACTTTATTAAACATGCTGTCTTACGATAAACACTTAAACAGTATAAACTTTTTGTCCTATTTGTTTATATTGTTTATAAAAAGTCTCAACAAACTTAGCAATATTTAAATCTTTAGGTAAATAGATACCCCCTTTTTTTTGTGTATAATTTGCTAAATACAAAGAAGCATCTTCCCTATCAATGTAATGTTGTGCTAAGGCTTCATAAGCTTCTGTATATGCTTTTTTCATGGCATCATATTTTTCATAATGAATTTCTATTTTTTTATCATAAGTAAGAAGTCCTGAACCAAATAAAATACTCAAATGAATCAAGCCCTCACAATAATAAGGCAACACCTCACCCACTTCACGCCAAGCCATCAAACCTACTGAACGACTTACTAAATCATCTATCATATGCTTTTTTAAGCTCTCATCTTCATTTTCAAAAAATGCCATCAGCCCACCTGTTGTGGCTTTAAACTCTTCTATGTTTTTAAATTGACCATACTTGTTCATAACCATTTCAGTATCAGAATCCATCCACAAAATATGCCCAAACTCATGCCCAATGGTTGAACTATCATAAACCTTTTGCCATAATTCAGAATTACTTTCAACCAAGTCCCTTTGCTCTTTTACAAAATCAAGCCCAAAAGTATCGACAGAGAGTTGCATCATCGGTTTTGCTCTTTTACTCTGCATTACAAAATCAGCATAAGCAAAAATCTTTTTACCCAACTGGGAGGAGACTGTTTCATCATTAGGGACAACCTGTGCTGAAAAGAGTCCATTAAACTCTGCTCCATAGTACAAAACAGGTTGACCAATATAAAGCTGTGTTTCATCTACTTGATTCATATTTTTAGCAATTGTCTCCTCAACCTCTCCTTCAATAGTTTCTGAAAGTTTAGAGGCAAAGGCTTTAATATTTTCTCTTGTACTAGAAGCACGTTGTAGCTTAGGGTTTACAATTCGTAAATCCCACTCCAATGCCACAGCTTTTCTAAAATGGTCTTCATAATACTCTAAAGGATGCCCAATTTGAAGAGGGGTATTAATACGCATCCATGCTCTGTCTACTTCTGCCCAATAGCCAATGAGTTGTCTAGGTTGTGTCTGTGCTAAAGCTCTTTTTATCGCAACCAAATAAGAAATCCATTCAGCTTTTTGTTCAAACACCTCATCTTGTAAAAACGACAAAGACTCTACCAAATCTTCAATTCTGCTTACAACCTCTCCTACCTCTTTAGGAAAAGCTTCAACATAAGCCAGTGAACGATACACACCATTTTCATCTTTTTCTAAAACAGAGTAACATCTATCACCAATCTCTCCATTAGGTGCTAAATCTAAAAGATTATTCTCTTTGAGCATTTTAAAAATAGCTTGTTCATCTCCCTCATACGCTTTAAGTAAATCATGGTTTACCCCATTAATAATTTTAGCTGTCCATGAAGACTGCCAACTACTCATGGCTTCACCAATATAGTGTACCCCAACAATAAGTTCTTGATAAAAAGGTGTTAAGAGATTCTCAGCTTTTATCCATGCAATTAAATATTCATGACGACTTAAATGCATCTCTTTTACAAAAAGATAAGCTTGTTCTTTTTTCTCGACTATTTTCTCTCTTGAAAAACCCTCTTTTTGAAAAACTTGTTCTAATGCATCTTCTCGTAAATTCACCACTCTTGTTAAAGCTGCCATTTGAGTATCAGCATTAATAGGTAGTTCCATTTGAGCTAAGAAATCTTCTACTACCAAAGCAGCTTCTGTATGCTCTTCAGTTAAAAGTTTATAGTAATCATTCAATGAAGCTTGTCGAACTTGCAGTTCATCATATATTTTTTGTAAATCTTGCATAAATTGTTGTTTCATATAACCCCTCCTTACTATTAAAAATAATATTTAATCAAATAATTCTACACCAAGCCCTATTAATTCGTTACCATTTTCTAGAAAAAGAATAACTTTTTTCATAATTTAAGCTAAATTTTATGCCTAAAAAAACACTACTTGTTTCTCTCACATATAATAAATATTAATATGTTATTTTCCATTAACCTCATCCACAAACAAAACTTGAAAAATAGCCCCTCTAATCCCATTAGTTATCTGTAACTTAGCACTCATATTTCGCTCAACAATCATCTTTGACATATAAAGTCCAATGCCTAGATTCCCCTCTTTAGTGGTAAAATATGGTTCACATAGACGTTTTAAAATTTCTTTTGGAATTCCCCCCTGCATTGTCTTCTACTTTAATGCTTCCTTCCTCTAAAACAATGCTAATTTTAGGATGAACAATTGCACGTTCTTTGAAAATATCTTTTGCATTAGAGAGTAAATTAAGTAAAACTTGTTTGTACTCATTTTTATAATTAAAAAGCATTGTATCTTCTTTGATGATTAACTCTAGCTCAATCTCACTACTCTTAAAAGCATGTTGCATTATCTCCAAAGTCTCTTTTGTTGCTTCATGAAGTGAAAAGTTCTCTTTGACTTTATTTGGCATGTAAAAGTCTCTAAAATCATTAATTGTTTGTGACATAAATTCCAATTGTACAGAGGCTTCTTCAAGTTTTTTACGATGATGGTTCTCTTTGTCTTTAGATTCTATATTCATAAGTATGTATCCCATACGGGTCAGAGGTTGTCTCCATTGATGAGCAATATTACCTAACATTTCACCCATTGAAGCCAATTTACTTTGGTGAACTAAAAGTTCTTTTTGCTCCTCTTTTTCATCGTTAATCTCTCTCACCTTATAGGAGATGGCAGTAGCTAAAAAAAATGCTTCTATGGTAGAACCTAGAACAACTGGATCAATAGCCAAAGTGTTATCTGGGAAAAAATCTGAAACAAATACACCTAACATCAATACCGACCAGCCAAAAAGAAAAAAAAGAGCTGGTCTATACCCTTGAGTAAAACGAAGCCCTGCTACAAAAACCACATAGAGGATTATAAAACTATATATCTTTAGTATCAACATAATAGGGACAAAAAAAAGTATCAAATCAACCCAAGCAAAAAGCGTGATGTAGTGTAAAATTTTATCATGAAGAGGCAAATATTTTTTGCTCTCTAAAAATGCTCGTATAAAGTACAATATAAAAATAATTGCTACCTCCACAAGAAGAAAGTAAAAGAAGATAGCTATCTCTTCACTCTCAACATCTCCCATAACATAAATTTCAATAATATCAGTTTGGTACATCAAAACTATCACCATAAACAACTGCATAAACATATAGTAAAGAAATGACTTTTCACGGTTATAAAGATAAAATGCTCCATTATAAATCGCTGTCATAAAAATGAGTCCAAAGAGAAAAAAATAGAGTAACAACTTAAAAGCATACTCCTTTACCCATATTGAAAAACTTGTTGGTGTATAGAGTGATGCTTTTGCAGCAACATGAGATTGTTGAGGGATGACTTTTAGAAAGATTTCTCTTTTATCTTTTGATTTATCATAAGTAAAAGAAAACAATTTTCGTCCTAGAAGTTCGAACCTATCTACAAACTGTTGTGGTGCAAAACTATGCTTAGTAAATTCAAAATTGCTATGTTCGATCCAATAGTTTCCACTTGTAAGATTGTTGTCTAGTTCTATCATAAACCATGTATACTTCTTTTTATCATTCTGTTTGAGCGTATAATCCTCTTCGCTATCAAAAAGCACTATTTCAAACTCTAAATCTTTTTCATCTTGTGTCTGAATTTGCTTAAATTGTGAAATATACTCTGGAATATTACTAATATCTATCTCTTCATTGGTCTGAAACGATTTAATAGTCAATGGTTTACCATCAGCTAAAAGTAGTGTAGAGAAGAGCATCAAGAACAAAATAAACTTTTTCATAGCTATAGTATAACCCAAAATGATGTGAAAAAAATGTTATTTTACTTTGAGCCTATAACCAAAGCCTGAAACATTCTCTATATAATCACCTTGAAGTTTTTTACGTAGCGTTCTAATGAGTGCACGTAGCGCATCTTTACTCATATATTCACCATACCAAACACTGTTCTCTATCTCCTCATAGTTAACAACTCTGTGATGATTTTTAGCGAGTAAATCAAAAAGCTGTAACTCTTTATGAGTAAGAGTTACTAGCTCTTTGTCTATCATCAAACATTTATTAAGATTGTCATACTGTTTGTCCTTATCTATAGAGACTATGCTGTTGATATGGAGATATTTAGAAATAAGGGCTAAAGCTTCATTGAGCTTTTTAGAAGTAATGGGTTTAACAATATATTTAATGAGTTGTAATTCCACAGCTTCTATTAAATACTCTGTATCTGTAAAAGCTGTGGTAATGACGATAGGAGTGCTTTTGTCTTCTCTTCTAATCTTTTTTGCCATGCCCAAGCCATTAAGACGTGGCATTTCAATATCGGTAATAATAATATTAGGTTTTTTCTCTTGATAAACCTCTAACGCCTCCATTCCATCTTGGGCTTGATAAACCTCTTTAAAATAATCACAGAGATACTCTACAGCATTTTGGCGTATGATTTCATCATCTTCAACATAGAGAAGGGTTAAGTTTAATAGTTCGTTGTTCATGTCATATTTTAATAAAAATAACTGAGATATTGGCTCTCATAATCTTGTTATAAAAATTTATTTTATAAAAAATGACCTATCATCCCCACCACAACTAAAAAAAATATACCCAAAACAACCAATTGAGAGGTTGAAAACTTTTGACACGCTGCTCGTTCATGTTTTTGACAGGTATTTCCTGCACAATATTGTGCCTCCTCTTTATTAAATGCGTTGTAGAGTTTGCACCCTATACAGATACCAAATACAGCTTCAAAATAGAGCAGAACCAAACAGGTCATACAACTAAGACCAATAAGAGCATTGTGTAAACTCTCTTCACCAATAGGGGTAGTAGAGGGGAATATGGTCGTTAAAAAAAAGATAAATATCGCTAAAAAAAGTCCAATACTCCAAGCAAATCTTTTCTGTTTAGCTCCTACATATTCAGGTGTTTGGTTGTTTACCATAAAACGCCCCAAAAGTAGACTGGGGGCATATTTTGGATTAACAATCACACGAATAGTAAACTCTGCTAAAAAGAACCAAACAAATGTCTGTAAAATCACAATGTTTTTCATGACAATACAATTGACAAATGAAATAAATGCAACCAAAAAGAGGATACCTGCTCCTGCTCGAAGCTCTCTTTCATTTAGAACTTTAACCTCATAACCCTCTACTCTCTCTCCAAAATCAAAAATTTGTGACATGACTTACAACTCCTTTCTGGCTAAATCAATTAACTCTTGAGAGCTTACTTTTCCATCTCTATTCCTATCAGCTCGATTAAAGTCCCACTTTTGGTACTCCTCTACACTCATACCCTTTTCCTTCGCTTCTGCTTTAAGCATTTCCATATCTTTTTCATTATTATTTATTAAATACTCATTATAGTCAATATATCCATCCTGATTTATATCTATATCTTGATGGATAGCTTTCAACATAGAGTCGCTAATAAGTGCTGAACAGCCACTAAAAATGCCAAGAAAAATCATGATTAAAATGAGTTTTTTACTATCTATTTTCATGATTTTTCCTTTTAAAACTTATAAGTTAAACCAAATTCTACTTTGTCTTGGTTAATGCCTTGCACATCACCTTTCTCATTCTCAAAATCTCCAAAACCTGTACTACTATGTAGATAACCTATCTTAGCATCAACATTTTCATTCACATTGTAACGAATCCCTATGCCTAAGTTAGCACTTACCATATCTACTTTTTTATCTTTAAATTCAAACTTTGAAAGGTCAGCACGTCCTCCATCAAAACCTACTAAGAGGTAAGGTAAAACATGCTCTGTTTCAAAGGAAGTAAAACCCCATTCATAATTAATGCCAAAAGTTGTGCCCATAATATTACCAACATCTGTACTAATCTTGTTGTCTTTAACTGAAATTTCAACTCTATTTTTATCAAAATGTTGATAACCAATCTTAAAAGCATAAGAGATAGAAGTCACATCTTTATAGGAGTTTTTACTCTTTTTATTTCCATCACTATCATAAGTGGTAATATCTAATGTATCATCACCCATATTAATAAATGATGTATCCATCCCTAGATAGAAGCCATTACTATTCTCACTAGCCATTAGAGGAAGTGTGTTGAAAATTAAACCTAAAATAGCTACTGATTTTAATATTTTTGTACTCATTTTTTATCCTTTTAATATTGAGATAACAATATGATAAGATAAAAAAATGTGAGAAAAATGAGGATGTTTAAAAATGTTTAATTTTTCTTAATAAAAAGCTAAAACTTCAAACTAAGCCCAACTTTCCCTTTCTCCACATCCACAGAAACTACTTCTACTCTAGCCAAATACTGATTAACAGATAGTACTTCTAATGGGTGTTTAATTCTTTTCTCAGACATTTTAGAGATGTGTATCATGCCATCATTTTTAAGTCCTATGTCTACAAAAGCTCCAAAGTCAGCAATGTTTCGTACCACCCCTGAGACAATGCTTCCCTCTCGTAACATACTGATGTCTGTCAAATCATCTTTAAAAGGAATAGCTTCAAGCTCTTCACGTGGGTCAAACCCAGGTTTGGCTAACTCTTTTAAGATGTCTTTTAAAGTAGCCTCACCCACAGCAAACTTAGCACAGAGTGCTTTAACATCTGAAGTATCTGAAAGTTCTTGTAGTGCTTTAGCTACAGCATAACTCTCAGGGTGAATACCTGTATTATCAAAAGTACTTTCTCCTTCGCGTATGCGAATAAATCCTGCCATTTGCTCGTAAGCCTTAGCCCCTAAGCCTTTGACTTTTAGTAGCTCTTTTTTAGCTTTAAAAGCACCATTTTTCTCTCGATGCTCAACAATGCTTTTTGCCAGTTTAGCTCCAACTCCTGCAACAAATGAAAGTAGTGAAGCAGAAGCTGAGTTGACATCAACCCCTACCATGTTTACCAAAGACTCAACCCCCTCATGTAGTTTTCGCTCAAGTAGTTTTTGGTCAACATCATGTTGGTATTGTCCAATTCCAAGAGACTTTGGGTCTATTTTGACAAGTGTAGCCATTGGGTCACGTACACGCCCTGCAATGGAGATTGCACCACGGACGGTAACATCTAAATTTGGGTACTCTTCTGCTGCTATCTTAGAAGCCGAATAGACAGATGCCCCAGCTTCAGATACCACCGTATATTTTAACCCTCCATTTAACTCTTTGTTAATCTTTGCAAAAAACTCTTGGGTCTCTTTTGAAGCTGTTCCGTTTCCAATAACCACGCCATCTACACCATACTTTTTAACCAACTCTAAAACTTTTTTACGCGAACCCTCAAAGTCTGACTTTGGGGGTGTAGGGAAAATGAGTGCATCTTCTAAGTACTGCCCATTAACATCTAAAACCACCAATTTACACCCAGATTTGTAAGCAGGGTCTGCCCCTAAAAGTACTTTTCCTGTTACTGGTGGGGTCATAAAAAGTTGTGCTAAGTTCTTACCAAAGGTTGCAATGGCTGCTAAGTCTGAACGCTCTTTGACCATGGAAGCCACTTCACGCTCAATCGATGGATAAAGTAGACGTTTAAAACCATCTTGGTAGGCTTCAAATAAAATCTTTTTAGAACTCCCCATATGATCACGTAGTTTATAGCGTTTTAAAGTCTCTAGGTATCGGTCGCTATCAATGCTTATTTTAACGCTGAGTTGCTTCTCTTTTTCTCCACGACGAATAGCAAGATACCGATGAGAAGGAACAAAAGCTATTTTTTCAGAATGCTCTTTGTAGTTTTTGTAGACCCCATTTTCATCAAACTCTTTTCCTTTTTTAACCTCAAGTACCCCATGTTTCTCTGTCATTTCTCGTACTATCTTACGCTCTTTTGGGTTGTCTGAAAAACGCTCTGCTATGATGTCCTTTGCCCCAGATACAGCATCGTCAACCGACTTTACCTCTCCATGAACAAATGTTCTTGCTTTATCTTTAAACTCTTTTTCACTCAACTTTGCTGATTGTAAAAGATTTGCCAAAGGCTCTAAGCCATTTTTAATGGCTTTGGAAGCACGTGTGTTTTTCTTCTCTTTAAAAGGTCGGTAGATGTCTTCAAGAGCAGTCATTGTTACAGCTTCATCTAACAGTGTTTTAAGTGCAGACGTTAAAAGCTCTCGCTCTTCTAAAAGTTTTACAATTTCCTCTTTTCTATCAAGAAGACGTTTAGCTGACAAATAAACTTCATGAAATTCACGAAGCTCATCATCAGAAGCTCCCCCCGTCATCTCTTTACGATAACGGGCAATGAAGGGAATGGTAGCCCCTTCATCTAAAAGTTTTAAAATGTTACTAATTTGATTTTTTTGCAGGTTTGTTTTTTGGGTTAATAGGGTTATTAAGTTTTGCATAGAGCTTTAAATCTTTCTAGTTTTTAGAAAGTATAACAAAAGATTTAGTCACTTTACTCCTTTTACTGATTCATGTTACTCTGTAACTATAATCATTACAAAGAGTGGGAAAAAATCATTCTTGTTAACTAGGATAATTATCTCCTTTTTTATACTAGTACACAAGTAATAAACTACATGCTATACCAACCGATAATCCCCTAATAAATTCTCAAACGGTATATTAAGCTGATGGTTCAAATTTCGTATCATATCAAGGGTGAGTTTTCGTTTCTTGTTTAATACTTCTGATACACGTGATTTATTACCAAACATCGGAACCAAATCATTTTGTCTTAGCCCTTCTTGTTCCATTCTAAATTTTATGGCTTCTATTGGGTCTGGTGCATCTATGCTATAGTGTTTCATCTCATACTTTTCAACTAAGGTTGCCAATACTTCCAACTCATCAAAATCTTCAGAACTTGGCTCTGCATCCATGAGTGATTCAACTCGACTAAGAGCTTGTCGGTAGTCACTTTCTGTTCTTATGGGTTTTATCATCTATAGCTCCTCTATATCTATTTTGTCATATTGTTTATGTGTTCCTATGAACTTTATAAAAATAATACCTGCAAAATAGTTTATTTTAACGATAAGTCGATATTTGTTTCCACAGATGTTAAAAACTACTTTATTATTACCTATTTGTATATCGGAATCCAATTAGCAGGGCTTGGCTTGTCTAAATGTTTGGCTGAAAAGGCATTATACGTTTTATCAAAGATGTTCTTTTACTTGTCGTTTGGGAGAAAAATGAGAGGCTAATAGAGTTATAGCAATACAAAATTCTCTCGTGCCTTAGCTCCTTATTTTGCTTAAAAGATAATAATTTCATTCTCGTTTTCTAGCACCAAATCTATTTAAAATTGAAAGACTCTGTTAATGGGTCGTGAACCTTTGGTAGTTTTAAACTTTAGTTCAAAGTTGGTTTTTATCTCCAACCAAACACACTATATCCTTACCTAAACTGTCACAAACTTCAAGTAAAAAAGCAAAGGAAAAAGAACCCCTATTTACTTTACTTCTAATAGTATTTTCACTATAAATATATCCTTTACTTTCCATCAAGGTAGATAATTCTGCATAAGTAATTTTTTGTTTTTTTATTTCTTTTTTAATAAACTCTTTTGCTCTATTTTTCATTTGATTATTATATCATATCTAAATAGCTATTTGACAAAATGCTGCGAATATGATACAATTTAAAAAATAAAATATTGATTTAAGGGTTTCATATGAGTTTTAAAATTTTTTCAACATTTACAGGTGCAGGTGGTTTAGATATTGGGTTTCATGGAGATTTTACCTATTTAGATACGTATTATCCAAAGCTAAATTTTAAAACAGTAAAAGCATTAGAGATAAACAAATACGCTTGTGAAACTTTAGAAAATAATAATAAATATTTTAAAGATACTGATGTAATAAATGGAGATATTACAAAAATAAATCCAAATGATTTTAAAGATGAAGAATATGATGTTTTATTAGGGGGTTTTCCTTGTGTTACTTTCTCAATTGTAGGCAAACAAATCGGTTTACAAGACGATATAAACGGTAAACTTTATGAAAATTTTGTAAACTTTGTAGAAGCCCTAAGACCCAAAGTTTTTTTAGCCGAAAATGTAAAAGGAATACTATCAGCCAATAAAGGTGAAGCGATTAAAATCATCACTAAAAGATTTGAAGACACGGGTTATAATCTACAAGTACATTTAGTAAATTTTGCAGATTATGGTGTGCCACAACTACGCCAAAGAGTTCTGTTTATTGGAGTAAGAGATGATATAAAAGAGAAGTTTGTTTTACCAAAACCAACGCACAAAGATAAACACATCACAAGCCAAGAAGCCTTTAAAAAACTTAATACAAAGTGTGTAAATCATAATTTCATAAAACAATTACCAAGCACAACTGCTAAATTAGAAGCCATTCCAGAGGGTGGAAATTTTGAAGACCTACCTCCACACTTAGCCGTTAAAGGAAGAATGTCAAACATCTATAGAAAACTAGACAGAAACAAACCTGCTTATACTGTTTTAGCTAGTGGAGGTGGTGGAACATGGACTTATCATTATGAAGAACCACGAGCCTTAAGTAACAGAGAAAGAGCAAGATTACAAGCCTTTCCTGATGATTTAATTTTTAAAGGAAGCAATACCGAAGTTAGAAGACAAATAGGTAATGCTGTTCCTGCTGTTGGAGTTTATCCTTTTGCTAAAGAGATTGAACGTATTTTAAAAGCATTTCAAACTAAAGAGCAGTGTAATTTAAAAACTTCTGTAGCTTAGTTTCAATAAAAGCATCAAACTTCTCTTTATCTTGAACCAACTCATAAATATCCTCTTTAAAGGGTATTTCTGTTGGGATAGTAATCAAAAAGCCATCATCTAACAAATTTTTAGGTTTTAATCGTAACTCTAATCTTTTTTTAGCTTTATAAATTTTAGAGTTTCCATACTTAGCATCAATCACACCATTTAAAAATACTGATTGCTTAATCTCACTATTTTCATCTCTTTGAGTTATTATATCTGTATTGATATTATCAATATCTACTTCAAAAGCACAAATATAACTCTCTTTTTTGCTACCTCTTAAAAAGAAAAAGAAATAAACATTATCTATATTTTTATCAATTTTAACATTTACTAATTTATCCTTCCAAATTGATGTCCAACCGTCTATAATCTCTTGATATTGTTCTTGTTTAAACATATCATCTAAACTTATTCCAGTTCCGACAAATTTTTGAGCCAATGATGTCTCTCCACTATCTCCATTTGTAAGGTTGTCACTTTTATCTACTTTACAAGATAGCATTTTTACATCAGCACCCCAAACATTAGGCTTTAAAATATCAATTGGATAGCTACCTGCTCCTACGGCTTCAACTTGTAAAGCTTGAACAAACCATTGCTCTAAATGCTCTTTAGGGATTTGAATTGGTAGGCTCTTTTTATCTTTATAAACTTCTGGTTGAGCGAATAGTGATGTGTTCATAAAATATTGAACTACTTTTAATGAGTGTTCTGAAAAAAAGTTGTTTAATTCTTCTTTTGGTAATGGTCTTAATATATTCATAAATCTTCTTTCTAAATAGTTTAACTGATTATACGATATAACTTATTTTATACGGAAAAAAGAATTTAAAAATTAAATTTTTTCTAAGAATTTATCTCAAAATATAAATATTACAAAAAATAAAAATATAAACTAATATATTATGTTACGTTAAGTGGTCTTGACAATGGAGGACATTATATTAACTATTGGACTCATAATAAAACTCTACCCTTTTCTAAAATCTCTTTGGAAAATGAGCTTTGAAGTTCTATAAAATTTTCGTGCATTTTTTTAGTATGAACCAACAAATCAATAGCGTACTTTTTTCTAATATCTAAGATTTTACTAGAGACATTCCAAACTAAAGCTCTTTTTTCTTTATAGCTCTGAGGAATATAATTATCATGAGTTACGACATAGAGGTCAATGTCGCTATGGGTAGTAGGAGTTCCATAAGCATGACTACCAAAAAGAATCACTTTATCAAGCCCTAAAGGCTTCAACGCAGTAATTAGCTCTTTTTGTATCTCTTCAATATCTACCATGGAAGCCTCCTTTATTTTGAAATATTATAGCATAGGTCACTTATAAGAAAAATTTTATACTATATTCTATGCTATCTTTTGAAGTGAATATTTTTGCCCCATAAGTTGCGTAGCAAAAGCCAAACAGGTTTGAATATCTTCTTCTATAAGTGTAGGATACTGTTTCAATATCTCTTCATGACTCTCTCCTGCACTTAAAAATTCTAATTTTGGTTAAAGCTATATTTTATCACTCCCCAAAAACGCCAAAACCCTACCCTCCAACCAATAAACAGGTTCTCTAAAACTCCCAGCCACAAACCCAACGTGTCCACCATGTTCAGTTACTTCTAAATGAACAAATTCAGAAATTTCATCTTTATTGGGAAGTATTGCAGGGGTCATAAAAGGGTCATCTAACGCATGAATAATTAATGTTTTAGTTCTAATGTCTTTCAAAAAACCTTTGGCTGAACATTTATTATAATAATCTTGGCTAGATTCAAAACCATGTATTTTAGCTGTATAGCATTCGTCAAACTCTCTAATGGTTTTAACCTGCTTTACTCTTAGTTCATCTATGCCTAATAACGCTTGCATATTAAACTGTTTATATTTGGCTAAAAGGCTTTTTTTGAGGGGTTTTAGTAAGTAGTTTTGGTAGACTTGAGCAAAACCTTTTTCTATGGTATTTGCACAAATATCTAACCTCATAGGAGCAGAAACTGAAACAGCAGAAGCAATAAGGGAATCTTCTCCCCATTCCCCCAAAAGCTTTAAAAGCATATTGCCACCAATAGAAAAACCAACAGCATGTAAAGAGTTGTTAGGGTAAGTTTGGTGTAGATGTTCTATCCATGCTTTTGCATCAGCTGTATCACCTGAATGATAGGCTCTTGGCTTAAGGTTCTTTTTTTCTCCACAGCCTCGAAAGTGCATCAATACACAAGCGTAACCTTTAGCGTGAAGTGTTTTCATAAGTCCTATAATATAGGGTGAATGAACCGACCCTGCTAAACCATGAAATAGCACTACAATGGGTTGAGTATCTTTTGGTTTGTCTTCATTCCAAACTATCTCTACAAAATCACCATCGGGTAATCTAAACTCTTGGTTAACTACACTTTGAAGCCTCTGTTTTCTAAAAAAAGAGGCAAAAAGTGTCTGAATATGTCGATTTTTTAAAAAGAGGTTTGGGCGAAAAGGTTTAATTTAAAACCTCTACTTCACAATCTCAAATACAACACGACGATTTGTTTCTCTTCCTTGAGCTGTATCATTACTAGCTATCGGCTGACTAGACCCATATCCTTGAGCTGTTAAAATATTTTCAGAAATTCCCTGCCCAACTAAATAAGCTTTAACTGCCTCTGCTCGTTTATTACTTAATGACACATTAAAAGCTTCTCGACCTCTACTATCTGTATGCCCTTGAATCTTATAACTATATCCATCATAATTTTTCATAATTCTTACAACTTCATCTAAACTTTTTTTACTAGCTTCAGTCAGTTGCATACTTCCTACTTTAAATGCTACTTTAGTAAGTGAAAAAGTATCCATTAATTTTTTCTCAGCAGCTCTTACAGCTTCTTTTTCTGCTTTCTCTTTTGCAAGTTTCTCTTGTTTTAGACGTTCGGCTTGGGCTTTTGCTTCAGCCTCTTTTCTAAGTGCCTCTTCTTTTGCTTTGGCTTCAGCAGCTTCTTTCTCTGCTTTCTCTTTTGCAAGTTTCTCTTGTTTTAAACGTTCGGCTTGGGCTTTTGCTTCAGCCTCTTTTCTAAGTGCCTCTTCTTTTGCCTTAGCTTCAGCAGCTTCTTTCTCTGCTT